>NZ_JBHWZY010000327.1:0-7166 GCF_042727815.1 Nocardia sp. NPDC060220 | reverse complement strand
GTACCGGCACCGTAGAGCCGTGGACCTGCCGTGAGAACTCGGCGTCCATGCGACCTCCCGGTGCGATGTCGATGTCCGGCAAACTTTAGGCGACCGGGCGCCGTCGGGAGCGGGTTCGGGCGCGTGTCGCGACTACGAGACGCCCTGAACCGAAAATGCACCGGACCCGATGCGCACCTCGTGAGTGCGGCATCGGGTCCGGTGCTCGATCGCCCCCGTGGGACCGACGGTTGGCTCAGGGCCGTCGATCGGGGCGAGTTCGTGGCGGGAGCCGGGTACGGCTCCGGGTCAGTGGGCTTCGGCGGCGGACTCGACGGTGAGCGCCGAGACCGCCTCGATCCGGGCGATGGCGTCGGCGACGATCCCGTCGATCAGCTCCGCCACCGTCGGCAGGCTGTCGATGATGCCGGTGACCTGGCCCGCGGGCAGCACGCCCGCGTCGGTGCGGCCCTCGACGAGACCGGCCTTGGTCAGCATCGCCGAGTTCGCCGCCATCACGACCTGAGACCAGCTGAGGTCCTTGGTCTTTCGCATGGCCAGACCGTCACGCATCAGCGTCGACCATTTCATGCCGGTCATGCTCTTGAACTTGGCCGCGTTCGACACCGCCGCCGACAGGCCGCGCCAGCCGCCGGAGTGCTCGAGCTTGGTCACCAGTTCGGTGTTGAGCATCCGATGCGGCATGCCGTCGACCTTCACCGACACCACCGTGTCCCCGAGGCCGCGCGCCAGGTACTCCTGCTTCACGGCCTCGGGAACGGTGCTCTCCTGGGTGAGCAGGAAGCGGGTGCCCATCGCGACACCGGCCGCGCCGTAGGACAGCGCGGCAGCCAGGCCGCGACCGTCGAAGAAGCCACCCGCCGCGATCACCGGGATATCGACCGCGTCGAGCACCGACGGCAGCAGCAGCGTGGTGGCGACCGGGCCGGTGTGCCCACCGCCCTCACCGCCCTGCACGATCACCGCGTCGGCACCCCAGGACGCCACCTTCACCGCGTGCTTGGCGGCACCGATCGACGGAACTACCACGACACCGGCGTCTTTGAGCCGGGCGATGAGTTCCTTCTTCGGCGCGAGCGCGAAGGACGCGACGCGTACCTGCTCGCGGATGAGCAGCTCGATGCGCTCGCCCGCGTCGGTGGCGTCGGCGCGGATGTTCACGCCGAAGGGTTTGTCGGTGAGCGACTTGGTCTTGGCGACCGCCGCCTCGAGCTCCTCGAACGTCATCGTCGCCGAGGCGAGGATGCCGAGTCCGCCCGCGTTGGCGGTGGCCGCGACCAGTCGTGGGCCGGCGACCCAACCCATGCCGGTCTGTACGACCGGGTGCTCGATGCCGACCAGCTCGGTCAGCGGAGTCCGCAAGCGCGCGCTCATACTGTCTCCTCTCGGCGTGCTCGGGCGGCCTGCGTGGTTACGCTCCGCTGCCGCCTCCGGCCGCTGACCGCTCACGCCGTCACTTCCTTCTCCCGGAAACCCTTGGGATCGAGCACGGTTCGGATGATCCGCAGCTCTTCCTCGGTCGGCAGCCTGGTCTCGCCCGCCGAACCCAGCTCGGCGATCTCGAAGGAGGTGTTCTCCGCGACCTCGGCCGCGCTCACGCCCGGGTGCAGCGACAGCGCGCGCAGGGTGTGGTCGGGACCGTTGAAGTCGAACACGCCCAGGTTGGTCACCACCCGGTGCAGATGATGGAAGCGATACGCGGGATTCTCGGGATCGATTCTGTCGTAACCGATTCCGGAGATGATGTCGACCTTCTCGACGAACACCCGGTTGTTGTGGCGGGGCACGAAGTAGCTGGTCGCGTGGTTGATGGTGTTGCCTGGCGCGCCACGCACACCGAACATCTGCCTGGTCGGCTGCTGGAGCGGACCGAAGGCCGACAGGTTCTGGTTGCCGAACCGGTCGATCTGGTTGGCGCCCATCACCACATGGCGACGGCCCGAGGCGACCACGTCGAACACTCGGGAGAACGGAATCCAGCCCTCGACAGGGGCTTTGGCGCCGATCGCCGGTACCTCGGCGAAGAACAGCGCCTCGCCGTCGGAGAGCAGCAGGTCGGGTTCGAAGGTGAGCCGGGCCAGCCGGGCGCCGATGGTGGTGACCGTCGACATCGGGCTGGCCATGATCTCACCGGCCCCGCGGAAGATCTCCGCGGCGGCGACAACGCAGACCTCGGCACGAGTAATTGTCATAGCTTCTGCTCCTCAGCGAACGCGGCCACAGCGGACTGGTATTCCTCTTCGGAGACATCCAGGTAACGAGCCTTGAACTCGGCCCACGACTCCGGCGTCTTCGCGGCCGCCACATAGTGCTTCTGAAACTTCTCGTCGCGCCCGTAGCTGCCGGAGAAGGTGAAGTGCGCGCCACCGGGCGACTCGACCACACCGTCGACCAGCATGCGGTTGAGGATGATCGACTGCTGTGGAACGGCTTTCACCAGTTCCTCGGTCTCGACGATGCGATCCACCGAGACGTAGCGACGCTCCGCCGCCAGGCAGTACAGATCGTCGAAGTACGGGTCGACGCCCGTGTAGGCGGCGTTGCCGTGCTTGTCGGCCAGATCCAGGTGCACGAACGACGCGTCGAGATTCAACGCCGGCATCGCGACCAGGGTCTCGACACGACCGTCGGCGGCGGGATACGGCGACGCGACGGTCTTCAGCTCGCCCTCCCAGAAGTCGAGCACCGCCGATCCGAGCCCGGCCCGGATCGGCAGGAAGGGCAGTCGCGCGGCGGCCGCTTGCAGCCCGCACTTCACCATCCCCTCGTCCATCTCGCGCACGGTGATCGCGCCCTCGGTGCGCGCCTTCGCGAACCACGGGTCGTAGAACGGCGCCGAATCCAGCGACACGAACCCGTAGTACGCCTTGCGGACCTTGCCCGCCGAACACAGCAGACCCAGGTCGGGACCGCCGTAGGTGACCACGGTCAGGTCGGTGACATCGGAGCGCAGCAGGGCGCGCACCAGCGCCATCGGCTTGCGTCGTGAACCCCAGCCGCCGATGCCGATGGTCATGCCGCTGCGCAGCTCACCGACCACCTCGTCGAGGGTCATTCTCTTGTCGCGCATGGCTTTCAGCTCTCCTTCTTCTGCGCGGCGAGATCGTCGTCGAAGCGCGCCCTGATCTCGTCGGCGACACCGGCGAGGTTGAGCTCCATCGTGAAGCCCTGCTCGTAGCGGTAGGAACGGTGCACGTCCTGCACGTCGATGCCGTTGAGCGCGCGTTTGGCGGCGCGGATCACGCGGCCGTCCTTGTTCGCGATGTTCTTCGCCACGTCCATCGCGGCGGCGTCGAGTTCGGCGCGCGGCACCACCTTGTACACCGAGCCGAAGTGGTGCAGCTGCTGGGCGGTGAGCTTGCCCGCGGTGTAGAACATGGTGCGCATCAGGTGCTGGGGGACCAGCCGGGACAGGTGCGTGGCGGCGCCGAGCGCGCCACGGTCCACTTCGGGCAGGCCGAAGGTGGCGTCGTCGGAGGCGACGATGACGTCGGAGTTACCGACCAGGCCGATGCCGCCGCCGAGGCAGAAGCCGTTCACTGCGGTGACCACGGGCACCTCGCAGTCGTAGACCGCGGCGAAGGCGTCGAAACAGCCGTGGTTGGCGCGGATCAGCGCGGTATGGCCGACGTCGGCGTTCATCTCCTTGATGTCGACGCCCGCGTTGAACCCGCGGCCTTCCGCGCGCAGCACGACCACCCGGGTCTCCTGGTTGCGGCCCGCTGCCCGGACGGCGTCGGCCAGTGCGAACCAGCCGTCCGAGGGCAGGGCGTTGACCGGCGGGTAGTCGACTGTGACGACCTCTACCCCGTCGGCTTCGGTGTGACGGTTTATCCCCATCGCGATGTCTCCTCGTGCGCGCCCCGGCGAACCCGAGACAAAGCAAGCAATTGCTTGGTAGGTTAACACGGTGGCTGTAGAAATCGACCTTTCCGAGCAGATCGTTCTGGTGACGGGTGGCGTCCGAGGTGTCGGCGCCGGAATCAGCCGGGCCTTCCTCGCCGCGGGTGCGACGGTGCTGACCTGCGCACGCAGACCGGCCGACGAGCCGATCACGGTAGGGGACCGCGGCACCGAACACCTCACCTGCGATGTGCGCGATGTCGACGCGGTGCCGGCGATGTTCGCCGAGATCGTCGCCAGGCACGGCCGGATCGACCATGTGGTGAACAACGCGGGTGGTGCGCCGTTCGCGATGGCCGACGCCGCGAGCCCCAAATTCCACGCCAAGATCGTGGAGCTGAACCTCCTCGCGCCGCTGCTGATCTCGCAGCAGGCGAACGCGTTGATGCAGAAGCAGGACGCGGGCGGCTCGATCGTGATGATCACCAGCGTCAGCGGCCACCGCCCCTCACCCGGCACCGCCGCCTACGGCGCGGCCAAGGCGGGCCTGGACAACCTGGTCTCCTCGCTGGCCGTCGAATGGGCCCCGAAAGTCCGGCTCAACTCCGTCGTCGTCGGCCCGGTGGAAACCGAACTCAGCCACCTGCACTACGGCGACGCCGACGGCGTCGCCGCCGTAGCGAAGACCGTCCCCCTCGGCCGCCTGGCCAACCCCGCCGACGTCGGCAACGCCGCGCTGTTCCTGGCCTCCCCCCTGGCCGCCCATATCAGCGGCGCCGCCCTGCTCGTCCACGGCGGCGGCGAACGCCCCGCCTTCCTGGACGCCGCCAACACGAACAACTAGCCGCCGATGCGAACCCGCAGTAGTCATCCCGTCCAGCGACTGAACATTCCCCACCTGCCGCAACCAACGCCACCCACCCAACCCAACCACCACGATTTTCGGCCGCCTCGCATCCGAAGGGCGAGACGGAACGCCGAAGGCGCAGTATCGCCCTTCGGATGTGAGGCCCTCAGGGCCGAAAATCCCGCGGCGCCAGCCGCCAATAAACACAGGAGCTACACATGACTGACCAGGTGATCTGCGCAGGCCGCACCGTAATCGTCACCGGCGCAGGCCGCGGAATAGGCCGCGCCCACGCCCTGGCCTTCGCCGCGGCGGGCGCCCGCGTGGTGGTCAACGATGTCGGCACCGCCCTCGACGGCGCAGCCACCACGGAAACCCCCGCTCAGCAGGTCGTCGACGAGATCGTCGCGGCCGGTGGCGAGGCCGTCGCCAACTACGACGACGTCGCCGATTGGGAAGGCGCCCGCCGCCTGATCCGTCAGGCCGTCGACACCTTCGGCGGCCTCGACGTGCTGGTCAACAACGCGGGCTTCGTGCGTGACCGCATGCTGGTGAACCTCGGCGAGGACGAGTGGGACGCTGTCGTGCGCGTGCACCTCAAGGGCCACTTCGCCACCATGCGGCACGCGGCCGAGTACTGGCGGGGTGAGTCGAAGGCGGGCCGCCCGGTGGACGCCCGCGTGATCAACACCAGCTCCGGCGCCGGTCTGCAGGGCAGCGTCGGCCAGGGCAATTACGGCGCAGCCAAGGCAGGTATCGCGGGTCTCACACTGACCGCGTCGGCCGAGTTCGGGCGCTACGGCGTGACCGTGAACGCCATCGCTCCCGCCGCCCGCACCCGGATGACCGAGACGGTCTTCGCCGACACCATGTCCGCCCCCGACGCGGGCTTCGACGCGATGGCTCCGGAGAACGTCTCACCGCTGGTGGTGTGGCTCGGCAGCACCGAATCCGCCGGGGTGACCGGCCGGATGTTCGAGGTGGAAGGCGGAAAGGTGGCGCTGGCGCAGGGCTGGATGCACGGCACCCCGGTCGATCGCGGCGCTCGCTGGAACCCCGCCGAACTGGGTCCGGTCGTCAAGGAACTGATCGAGAAGAGCACCCCGCCGGAGCCTGTGTACGGTGCATAGCAAACTTTGAGGCGTGCGGCCGGGGAAATGTCCCCGGCCTGCACTTATGGCATGTCACACACGTCCAGGGGGCTGGACGACTCTTGCTCTCTTCTGCGGTCCCGGGACCGTGGGTTTACTATGGGCTACTGTTCGTCGATCCCGGAATGTGTCGCGACCGGGGGTAATTCTGCGCTGAATAACTAAGGGGATGATCTAGCGCATGGCCATTGGTCGCATGTTGCGCGTGTTTGCCGCTGCGAGTGTGCTGGCCGGCTGTGCGTTGTTAGGGCCCGCGGTCGCCACGGCGGCCCCGGAGAAGCCGCCGACGCCTGCCGCGCAGGCCCCCGGCAGCGGAAGCTCGGGGCAGGGCAACGGCAGCGGTGGCAACGGCGGTCAGAGCACTCCGACTCCCAAGCCCGATGAGCTCAGCCTGCCCGGTCAGGGGCAGACCCAAGGCAACGGCAACGGTCAGGCGACCAACCCGGCTCCCGGTTCCGACCCGGTTGCTCCGCAGGCGGGCGCCCCGGTCGCCGGTGAAGGCGAATGGACCCCGCTCACCATCCCCGGCCAGTCCAGCGCTGACGTTCCCAGGAAAGAAGTCGCGGGCCCGCTCTCCGGATCGGCCGCCGCGGGCTCGGCCGCGGCAGGCGCGGGTTCGGCCGCCGCGGGCGTGGTCCTCGGTACCGGTTCCGCGGGGCTCGGAGTGCTGCTCGGTACCGGTTCGGCAGGTCTCGGGGTGGTTCTCGGTACCGGTTCCGCTGGCGTGGCCGCCGTCCTCGGCACCGGCTCGGCAGGCGCCGCCGCAGTGCTCGGCACGGGTTCGGCCGGTGCCGCGGCGGTACTCGGCACGGGTTCGGCCGGTGCCGCCGCGGTACTCGGTACCGGCTCGGCCGCAGTCGGCTCGGCCGCCGCGGGTACCGGTTCGGCCGCCCTCGGCGCGGGCTCGGCTGTCCTCGGAACAGGTTCTGCCGCAGTGGGTTCCGCTGCCGCCGGTTCCGCCGCGGTAGGTTCCGCGGGTGCGGGCTCGGCCGCTGTCGGTTCCGCCGCTGTCGGTTCGGCGGCGGTCGGCTCGGCCTCGCCCCTGCTGTTGTTGCTGATCCCGATCCCTTCGGTCCCGGCCGTTCCGGCGCTTCCGTCGATCGCGATCCCACCCACTCCCGCGGTCCCCGGTGTTCCGAATATCGCTGTGGCAGTACCCATTCCAGCCGCCGCACCATCGGCGGCCGAGGCTCCGGCCCCCGCCGCACCACCCGCCGCGGCCAACTGGCGGGGCAGCGGCAACGCGCACATCGCGGTGCGGCTCGTGCAGTTCCGCCCCGGCCCCCTCGCCGAGGCCCAGGCCGTCGCCATGAGCAGTCGTCAGG
>NZ_JBHWZY010000326.1:0-7169 GCF_042727815.1 Nocardia sp. NPDC060220 | reverse complement strand
GTGCCCCCTCCCCTACCACCCCCCCTGTTTGTGCGGGGGGTGTTTGCCACGTCTCATGACCTACGGGTGGGTGAGCGCTGGTAGTCGCGGCTCGGAAGTGCCGGCGGCCGTGCGGGGTTCACGTTCCAGCCGATGGGACAGCCCGACGGTGGCGAGCATGGCCAGACCGAGTCCGGCGCCGATCCAGCCGACCGAAGCGAAGCCGAGCCCCGCGCCGATGGCCAGTCCGCCCAGCCATGGACCGACGGTGATTCCGACATTGAACGCCGAATAGTTGGTCGCCGCGGCCAGTGTCGGGGCGCCGTCGGCCAGCGTGAAAACGCGAGTGTTCAGGGCCGGGTTCGTGGCGAAACCGAAAGCGCCGAGCAACAAGACGAGCACGATCGTCGGCGCCGGGAAGCGCGCGGTGACAGCGATCGCGGCCGCGATCACCGTCATCCCCGCGGCGCCCACGTACAGCGTGCGGAACGGGTGCGCGTCGGCGAATCGACCGCCGATCGTGATACCGATCAACCCGCCGACGCCGTACAGACCCAGCACCGCCGGGACCCACGCCGCCGGGATGCCGGTGGTGTCGGCCAGCATCGCGCCGAGGTAGGCGAAGGTGACGAACGCCGAACCCGTCGACAGCGCGGTGGCGCCGTAGGACACCCACAGCCGCACATTCGCCATCACCCGCAATTCGCCCCGCAAGTCCGCGACCCTGGCGGGTCGACCGCCGGGAATCTTCGTGAACACACCGATCATCGTCAGTGCGGACAGCCCGGCGACCGCCCAGAAGGCCGCGCGCCAGCCCAGATGCTGGCCGATGACGGTGCCCGCGGGCACCCCGATGATCGTGGCGATGGTGAGTCCACCCGCGACGATGCTCATCGCCCGTCCGCGTAACTGCGGGGCCACCAGGCTCACCGCGGTCGCCGCCGCCAGCGCCCAGAACCCCGCGTAGACGAAGGCGCTCACCACCCGGGTCGCGAAGATCACCGAGTAGTCGCCGCTCAGCGCGCCGACGACGTGCGCCGCGACGAAGATCGCGAGGAAGGCCAGCAGTGCGTCACGGCGTGGCCAGCGCAGCGTCACCACGGCCAGCAGTGGCGCGCCGACCAGCATGCCGAGCGCGAAGGCCGAGATGAGCAGTCCCGCACGGGGAATGGAGACACCCAGGTCGGCGGCCAGGTCGGGGAGGAGTCCGGCCAGCATCAGCTCGGAGGTGCCCTGGGCGAAGATGGACAGGCCCAGGATGTAGACAGCGGTCGGCATGACAACCTCTCGTACGTCGAACTATTTTGGATCAATCAGTTCAAAATCAAGCCATGATGAAAGGCGATGGGGGCCGGTGGATCTCAGAGGCAGCGCATCGCGGTCTCGGCGATCGCGGTCAGGGTGGCGTGATCCGCTCCGCCGCGCGCCGCGACGCGCATGCCGCTGATGGTGGCGGTCAGGAACTGGGCGATGGCGCGTGCATCCCGATCGGCGGCGAATTCGCCTGCGCGCTGACCACTTTCGACAGTCGCCGTGAGTGCGTCGAGACGGCGCTCGCCATCGGCATCCAGGAGCGCGCGCGCAGCGGCATCGTGGGGGGCGAGTTCGACGATCGAGTTCACCACGAGGCAGCCCGACGGTTCGGTTTCGGGCGCCTCGGCGGTCCGGCGCAGGATGTCGGCGATCCGCTCCCTGGCCGGTGCGTCGCTGTCGAGGATGTCGAAGAGGGGGGCGTTCTGGGTGGTCATGTAGTGGCGCAGAGCTCGATCGAACAGATCGCGCTTGCTGGTGAAGGTGTTATAGATGCTGCTGCGGCCCAGGCCTGTCGCGGCGCAGAGGTCCTGGGTGGAGGTCGCCTCGTAACCGGCGGACCAGAACGCCCGCATCGCGGCGTCCACGGCGCGGTGCTCGTCGAATTCTTTGGGTCTGGCCATGCCGACGACCGTAACACATTTTGAACAGATCAGTCCAAAACTGGACTGTCCACGGACACAGCCCCTCGGTGGCTCGCCTGTGGTGGGTCGTGATGGCCGCCTCGCGAACTACGGGCTAGCGTCGAGAGACGTGACGTCCGTGCCGCTGCTCGACTCGCCACCGCACTCCCGTGACCCGTCGCGGCCGGTGCCGTGGCGGATCACCGGGCGGACGGTGCTGCTCGTCGCGACGGCGCTGATCGTGGCGCAGCTGGTCCTGCGCGGCTGGGTGGCCGCGTCCGGATTCTTCTACTGGGACGATTTCCTGCTGATCGGCCGGGTGAGCAGCCAGCCGGTGTTCTCGACGGAATTGCTGTTCACCAGTCACGACGGGCACGTGATGCCGTTGGCGTTCGTGCTGACCTGGCTGGTCACCGAGGTGGCGCCGTTGAATTGGGCAGCCGCCGTCGTGGTGCTGGCCGGGTTGCAACTGCTCGCTTCGCTGGCGGTGCTGCGACTGTTGATCGTGCTGCTCGGGGTCCGCACCCGCCTGCTCGGACCCCTGGCGTTCTACCTGTTCGTCCCGCTGACGGTGCCCGCGTTCGCCTGGTGGTCGGCGGCGGTGAACGCGCTGCCGTTGCAGATCGCACTCGCGTGGGTGAGCGCGGACGCGGTGCTGCTGGTGCGGACGGGGCGGCGTCGATATGCGGTGTCGGGGGCCGCGGTGTTCGCGGTGGCGTTGCTGTTCTTCGAGAAATCGGTGGTCGTGCTGCCGGTGGCTTTCGCGGTGGCAGTGCTGGCCGCGCACGTGACGGGCGGATCCGTACAGGCGGCCGCTCGGCGTGGGGGCGCGCTGTGGACGGCGGGCGGCGCGGTGCTGCTGACGTGGTCGGCGTGTTTTCTGCTCGTCATCCAACGTCCGAGGGGGCTCTCGGCTCCCGAACATTCCGGGTCCCTGTGGAGCCGCGCGCTGTCCGACGGGTTGGTACCCGCGCTGTTCGGCGGTCCATGGCGCTGGGAACGCTGGCAACCCGCCACCCCGTGGGCGGACTCGCCGAGCTTGCTGGTCGCGCTGAGCTGGCTGTCGCTGATCCTGTTCGCGGCGTGGACGATTCGTACCCGCTGCCGGGTCATCGCGATCTGGGTGAGCGCCGCCGGATACGCGGTCCTGACCATCGCGCCCGTCGTCCTGCTGCGTGACGGCCCGAGTACCGCGGGTCTGCTCCTCCAATCGGTGCGCTACTTCGCCGATTTCGCCGTCATCGCGACCGTCGCGCTTGCGTTGATCACGCTGGCACCCCGTCGGCGCCGGTCGAGTTCTGCATTCGGATCGAACGAGCCCGCACACCGGCGAATTCCGGCTGACATCGATCCGGCACGTGCACGCCCCGTCAGCGGATCGGCTCCGGTTGTGGTGGGGCGCGATGGCCGAGCTCGGCAGGCAGTGGGTATCTCGGCGATCATCGTGTTCCTCGCGAGCAGTGTGTACTCGACGATCACCTTCACCTGGTCCTGGGAACCGAGCCCGGCCCGCACCTACGTGAGCGGCGTGCGAGCCGCGCTCCCCGGCGCCGCCGACGCGCCGCTGCTGCCCCAAGAGGTTCCGTGGAATGTCTTGAACCCGTTGGCCTTCCCCGAGAACATGACCGACCGTGTCTTCGCCCCGATCGCGACCCCCACCACCTTCGCCCTCTCGACTCCGCGCCTGCGGATGATCACCGATGAGGGCGCCGTCGTCGACGCGCAGGTCTGGTGGAACCGTGCCATCGTCGAGGGCCCCGAACCTCGCTGCGGGTACCGCGTGCACGGCACCACCGGCGCCAACCTCCCCCTCGACGGCCCCATGCAGATCCGCGACTGGACCGCCCAGGTGAACTACAACGCCGAACGGGACGGCCGGATCGCCCTGTCCTTCGAGGGCGAGACCGAGACGATCGCCGATGTGCGCGCGGGCTTGAACACCGTGTACGTCCGGCTGCTCGGAGGTGGCGACACCCTGCGGATCAGATCCCTCGACGAGCGGCAGTCGCTGTGCGTCGGCGCGGGACCGGTCGGGGTCGCCGCGCACGCGCGGTGAATCGTTGATCGAGCACACCGGCGCGGGGCATGCGATGCTGGGCCGATGAGGCAGTTTCGGGTGTGGGCGCCGGAGGCGGGGGCGGTGCGGCTGCAACTGGACGGGGTCGAGCACCCGATGCGAAGAAACGGTGGCGGCAATTGGTCGGTCCGCGTCGACGCAGGTCAGGGTTCCCGTTACGGCTTCCTGATCGACGACGACCCGACGGTGTTGCCCGACCCGCGCTCGGCTCGCCAACCCGACGGCGTGCACGAAACCTCCGCTGTCCACGACCTGGACCAGACGGCCTGGACCGACCGGAACTGGACCGGCCGACCGGTGGCCGGCTCGGTGTTCTACGAACTCCACATCGGCACCTTCACCCCCGTGGGAACCTTCGACGCGGCGATCGGGCACCTCGACCATCTCGTGACACTGGGCGTCACCACTGTCGAACTCATGCCGGTGAACGCCTTCGACGGCACCCACAACTGGGGCTACGACGGCGTCGGATGGTACGCGGTACAGGAAAGCTACGGCGGTCCCGACGGCCTGCAACGTTTCGTCGACGCCTGCCACGCCCGTGGTCTCGCGGTCTGCCTCGACGTGGTCTACAACCACCTCGGCCCGTGCGGCAACTACCTGCCGCGCTTCGGCCCCTACCTCACCGCGGGCCGCAACACCTGGGGTCAGAGCCTCAACCTCGACGGCCCCGGCTCCGACGCGGTCCGCGCCTACATCATCGACAACGCCCTGCGCTGGCTGCGCGAATTCCACCTCGACGCCTTGCGTATCGATGCCGTCCACGCGCTGGTCGACCGCACCGCCACTCACCTGCTCGACGAGCTCGTCGTCGAAACCACCGCGCTGGCAGCACATCTGGGTCGACCGCTCAGCTTGATCGCGGAAAGCGACCTCAACGACCCCCGCCTGATCACCCCGCGCGCGGCAGGCGGCTACGGGCTCACCGGCCAGTGGAACGACGACCTGCACCACGCCGTGCACACCGCGGTCTCCGGCGAAAGACAGGGCTACTACGCCGATTTCGGCTCACTGGCCTGCCTCACACAGACACTCACCCACGGCTTCTTCCACGCCGGGACCTATTCCAGCTTCCGCGGCCGCACCCACGGCGCGCCGCTGCGTCGCGACCTCGTCCCCGGCAGCGCGCTGTTCGGCTACACCTGCAATCACGATCAGATCGGCAATCGCGCGACCGGTGATCGCCCCAGCGCCTACCTCACCCCGGGGCAACTCGCGGTGAAGGCGGCGCTGGTGCTGCTCTCGGCGAGTACACCGATGCTGTTCATGGGGGAGGAGTGGGGCGCGCGCACCCCGTTCCAGTTCTTCACCTCCCACACCGACCCGGTCGTCGCCGCGGCCACCGCCACCGGGCGCCGCGCCGAATTCGCCGAGCACGGCTGGTCCAGCGACGAGGTGCCCGACCCGCAGGACCCGGACACCTTCACCCGCTCCAAGCTCGACTGGACCGAGGTCGGTCGCGAACCGCATGCCCGATTGCTCGCCTGCTATCGCGGCCTGCTCGCCCTGCGCAAGTCGCGGCCCGAGTTCGCCGATCCATGGCTGGAACGGGTGTGGGCCGACTATGACGAAACACAGCGTTGGTTCGTCCTGCGTCGTGGCCGAATCTCGGTGGTGTGCAACCTCGCCGAGGACGAAGTGGTGATCCCGGTGCACGGTCGGGTGCTGCTGGCCTGGTCGCCTGCCACCGAAAGCGGTGCGGGAACACTGATTTCGGGTCACAGTTTCGCCGTGCTCGAGGAAGGTGACGGCGCGGGCACGGTGGTCACCGAGTGATGACGCCGGGCTACGGGTCGGCCACATTCCGAAACGTGGCGTTGCCGAATAGGCATAACGCCGTATAGTCGGATGATGAGCAACGACGCTTACGGGCAGGACAGCGCTGCCCTCCCGGCCGGTGTCGGGGGTTTCGCCCCGGCCGGATTCGGTCCGCTGGTGCGCGCTTTCGCCACCTTGATCGGCCATCGCCGCGACGCGGGCGGTGCGCTCGCGATCTATCGGCACGGTGAACCACTCGCCCATTTCTGGACCGGTAGTGCGGGTGACCGACCATGGAACGCCGAGACCGGTGCGATCGTGTTCTCCGCGACCAAGGGTGTCACCGCCACCGTCATCCACCGGCTCGCCGACCGCGGACTGATCGACTACCAGGCGCCGGTCGCCGAATACTGGCCGCGTTTCGCCGCGCACGGCAAGGGCGCGATCACCGTCGCCGACGTGCTCACCCACCGCTCCGGGCTGTCGTCGCTGTCCTCGGTCGCCAACACCGCCGCGGAAGCCCTCGATCACGAATTGATGGAGGACCGCCTGGCACTGGCCACCCCGGACCGGATGCTCGGCACCCCCACCTATCACGCCCTGACCTACGGCTGGCTGCTCGCGGGCCTGGCCAGGGGCGTGACCGGCCGGAGTATGAGCGAGCTGATCCGCACCGAGGTCACCGATCCGCTCGGTATCGACGGCATCCACCTCGGTCGCCCCGCCGCGGACTCGTCGACCGAATACGCTCGGCTGGCCGGCGCGCACCTGAGCTTCGCCGCGCATCCCGTCGGCGCCAGTTTCCTCGCCAATGTCGGATTCCGGCTGCCCGGACCGCTCGGCGCGGCCGCTCGCTGCCTGTTCGTGCCCGGCCTCGACGGCATTCTCGACGGTGACGACCCCACGATCCTGAACACCGAGATGCCCGCGGGCAACGGTGTCGCGACGGCCGCCGGACTGGCGAAGATGTACGCGGCGCTGGCCGACGGCGTCACCGTCGACGGCATGCCGTACCTGCAGCAGAGCACGCACGCCGCGATCCGCCGGGTCCAGAGCTACCGGCTCGACCACGCGCTGTTCTACCTGCCGATGATGTGGCACCTGGGCTACCACTCGTTGCCCGTCCCCGGCGCGCGGCACGGCTTCGGCCATATCGGGCTCGGCGGTTCGTTCGGCTGGGTCGACCCGCAGTCGGGCCTCTCGGTGGCCTACGTCCACAACCGTCTCGACCAGATACTGCTGCCCTACGACCAGCTCGCCATGGGCTGGCTACTGCCGCTGGTCGTGTCGAGCGTGCGCGCGAGTCGCACGTCGGGACACCGCGAGGACCGCGCGGCGGCGTGACCGCCGCGCGGCGGACCTACGTCAGGTAGCGATAGGCGGGGGAGCCCGGTTCCAGGCGTTCGGCCTGGATCGGGGAC
>NZ_JBHWZY010000325.1:3364-7173 GCF_042727815.1 Nocardia sp. NPDC060220 | reverse complement strand
GGGTTGCTGTTTGTCCGTGGGCAATTGGGCGATCAGCGCCAGTACCTCCGCGTCCACGCTGATATCCAGCGCTCGCCGGTGATAGAGCGGGGAATTTCCGCGCGCTTCGAGAAGTGCGAAGTCGCGGAATCGTTGTGCGAGTTCCATGGGTTCCTGGGTACGTCGAATCGGCCATGAGCGCACGGTATCCACTCGGGCAGACGAGATTCCGGGTGCGAAGCCACGCTGACCGGTGAGTTGTCCACAGGTTCGGGGTTATCCACAGGTTTCCTCGAAGCCCAGGTCGGCGCGGGTTCGTCAGGTCGACGTCGGCCTAGCGTCGCTGCCATGTCACGACACGAAGAGCACGAGCGAGTACGGCAGCGGCTGGGCGGGCTGGCGGTCCACGAGCGAGCGCGACCGAGTAGTCAGCCGCTGCGCGCGTCCGGGATGGAGGCCGCGAACAGTGTTGCCCGCCCTGACGACGGCGAAGGACAGTGGGATGATGACGAACTCGCGCCGTCGGCCGGACCGGCAGGCCCAGTGGGGACACCCGGGTGGCTCGACGATGGTGGATCGGGCAGGCGAAACCGCCTGGTGCCAGCGCGCTTCCAAGACGCACGGCTGGATCCGGGTCGTCGCGGCGCGCTGGTACTCGGGCTGGTCGGGGTCATCGCTGTGGTGTTCACCGGTGTGATGGTGCTACGCGATCAGCCGGTGGCGCGGGCGGTTCCGCCGGTACCTGTACTGCGGGCGGAAAGCGTTGCAGTACAGCCCGGCCCGACCACAGTGGTCGCGGCCGTGTCCGGTCCAGGTCCGACCTCGAGTGCCGATGTCGTCGTCAGCGTGGTCGGTTTGGTCGAACGAGCCGGGCTGCACCGATTGCCGGACGGTTCTCGGATCGCCGACGCCTTGGAGAAGGCAGGAGGGATTCGTGACGGTGCCGACCTGGCAGGCCTGAACCTGGCTCAACGACTGGTGGACGGGGACCAGGTCATAGTCGGAGCCACGGATCCTCAAACCGGTCAACCACGCCTCGGCAGCATCACGATCGGTGCTGGTCGCGCACCTGTGACCACACCCGGCACCGGCGGCTCGAACACCGCGAGCTCGAAACCAGGAGGCTCGAGCACCGCAGGTTCGAGCACCGCCGGCCTCAGTGGCGGTGTCTCGTCCGGCAATTCGCGCATCGATCTGAACACCGCGACCGAAGCCGAGTTGGACGCACTGCCCGGCGTAGGACCGGTCACCGCCAAGGCAATTCTCGCGTGGCGCACCACCAACGGACGCTTCACCGATGTCGCTCAACTCGGCGAGGTAGACGGCATCGGTCCCGCCCGGCTGGCTCGACTCCGCGACCTGGTGACGGCATGATCCATGCGAAGACACCCCGCGCGGAGGTGATCGCGTGACCTGCCCGGTGTGGCCCTGCGCACGGCTCGGAACCGGACCCGCCACAGCTCAACCCATCGAAACAGTGGAGGACTGCGCGCCGGGATCAGGCGATCTCCGTCGCCTCGCATGTCCACTCGGATCGGGCGAAAAACCTCGTTCTGCGAACGATGTGGTTGACCTGGGCATCGGTACGCCCCGACCTGACGACACGGCAGGCGGATGAGACACGAGCCGGGCGAGGGAGCGGTTCGGGAGGAACCGCGCCGGCGACCGAGAACTGTACAGCACGGGGGGACGATTCCGGGAGATTCGGACCGGCGTGGGCGGCTGGGAACGGCTGAACGCGAGGGCGCTTCGCAGGAAAGGTCGGGTCGGCGTCGGTGGACGCGAGCAGCAGAGCTCTGGGAGTCGGCGGGGCGGGGGCCGGGACGCCGGGTTCGCGTGGGACAACAAACGGGCAAAGGGGAGCCGGAGCTACAGGTACTCGATATGCGATTGGTTCCTGCGGCGTTCGGGTGCTGGGTGGCGACGATTGTCGCGGTGACTGTGGGGTGGGTCGCGGGATTGGTGCTGGCTGCTGCGTCGGTCGTGGTCGCGATCGGGTTGTGGGTGGTGCTGCTGTGGGCGATGGCGCATCGGCGGGAGCGGTGGCGGGTTGTCGCGGTGACCGGGTTGGCGACGATGCTGCTCGGTGCGGGGTTCGCGGCGGCCGGTGCTTGGCAGGAGCACCATGTCCAGGCACATCCGTTGCGAGAATCGTTCGGCCGGTCGGTGAACGTGCTCGCGGTGGTCACTGATGACGCGAAGCCCCTGCGCGCCGGTGGGTTCGGCGGTGAGCGGCGGTGGATTGTTCGTGCGGGTCTGCGCGAGTTCGGGCATGGCCCGGCATGGACGCGGGCAGGCGGTTCGATTGTGGTGCTCGCGCAGGGCAGTGAGTGGGCTGAGCTGTCGCCTGGGCAAGTGGTGCGATTCCGGGCTGAGGTCAGCGAGCCGAACCGCGCCGATCTGACGGTTGCCACCCTGCACGCCGCCGACGCACCGAAGCGGATCGGTGAGCCGCCGTGGTGGCAGCGGGTCGCGGCGAGCGTGCGCACGGATCTGGTGGACGCGTCCGCCAAGGCACTGCCACCTGCTGCGGCGGGGTTGCTGCCCGCGCTCGTTGTCGGTGACACTGTCGCGCTGCCGGAACAAGTGCGTGACGCATTCGAAATTGCTGGATTGCAGCACCTCTGTGTGGTCAGTGGAGCCAATTTCACCATCCTGCTGACGGCCCTGTTGGCGCTCGCCCGCCTGCTCACGGCCGGTCCGCGGACCAGTGCTGCCGCGGCGGCGGGGGCTGTCGCACTGTTCGTCGTGATCGCCCGCCCCGACCCGAGTGTGCTGCGCGCGGCAGCGATGGGCTCGGTGACAGTGCTCGCCCTGCTCACCGGCAGACGCAAGCAGGCGCTGCCGGCGTTGTGTGCGGCGGTAATCGGATTGCTGGCCGTTGCACCGCAATTGGCGGTGAGCGCGGGATTCGCGCTGTCGGTGCTCGCGACCGCGGGGCTGATCTTGCTCGCGCCCAGCTGGGCGGACTGGTTGCGGGCGCACGGTTGGTGGCGCGCACCCGCGGAGATCGTCGCGGTGTCGGCGGCCGCGTTCGTGGTCACCGTGCCACTGATGGTTGCCCTGTCGGGGCGGGTGAGCCTGGTGGCGATCGTGGCGAACGCGCTCGTCGCACCGGTGGTCGGGCTGATCACGGTGATCGGCGCGGTGGGCGCGGTCGTGGCCTGCGTATGGGGTGATGCCGCGGTATGGGTGCTGTGGTGCGCGCGGCCACCGATGTGGTGGTTGCTCGGCGTCGCGGATCGCGCGGCCGCGGTGCCGGGCGCCACGATCACGGTGCCTGGCGGCGTGGTCGCAGGATCGGTCGCGGCGGTGATCGTCGTCGTGGTCGTGGCGGCACTGCGCTGGTCGCACACCCGCAGACTCCTCGCGGTGGTGGTGCTGGGAGTGTCGATTGTGCTGCTCCCGGTGCGCTTCTTGCAGCCAGGATGGCCACCATCGGGCTGGGTACTCGCGATGTGTGACGTTGGGCAGGGCGACGGCCTGGCTCTGTCTGTTGCTCCCGGTGCCGCGGTCGTCGTAGACGTCGGCCCGGACCCACGCCCGATCCGGGCCTGCCTGGATCGCCTGAAAATCACCCACATCCCGCTACTGGTCCTCACTCACCCTCATGCCGATCACATCAACGGACTCGCCGGCGCTCTCCGAGGCCGCACTGTCGACGCTATAGCTACCGCCCCGGGGGAACTCCGCTCAGCGATCGCCGAAACCTGTGCCGCCGCAGACCGCACCACAGCGCCGACGCCGAGCACTGCGCCGACGCCGAGCACTGCGCCGACGCCGAGCACTGCGCCGACGCCGAGCACTGCGCCGACGCCGAGCACTGCGCC
>NZ_JBHWZY010000325.1:0-3264 GCF_042727815.1 Nocardia sp. NPDC060220 | reverse complement strand
CGCCGAGCACTGCGCCGACGCCGAGCACTGCGCCGACGCCGAGCACTGCGCCGACGCCGAGCACTGCGCCGACGCCGAGCACTGCGCCGACGCCGCCGAACCTCACCCCGTCGACCGGAACTCCCTCGCATCCCACAGAAATCGAGAGATACCCATCGCGAACAGCGGAATCGTCACCACCTGCGCAGGGGGTAGCCGCCGTGCGGGTGCCCTCTGTGGATTCGGCTGTCCCACCGTTGCATCCGGACGACTCGGGCGGACCGCCGTCGCGCTCGGCGACGCCGACCATGCCGGGGCGATCGCAGCCGACCGCAACCTCACATCCGATGGAGCGAGCGTCGACGGTGGGCGCCGAGGTGCGGCCGACGGGAGACGATCATGTCGTGTGCCCGCGTGGGACGCCGGGGGAGAGGCCGGCGAAAAGTGGTCGCCGTTCCGCGGAACAGACTGTTTCCCAACGAGAATCGCATGGCCACGGTGACGACACCGAGGGAGTGGAGCCGGTGACGGAACTGGCTGGTGCGGCTGATATTCCGCTGATGGAACTGCACGCGGGGCACGAAATGACCTTCGGCGCAGTCGGATTGCGTGTGCTGGCACCGAGCCGGGACCTGCCGACGTCGCTGTCGGCCGATGCGGCCAACGATCGGTCACTGGTGATGCGAGCACGGACGCCGGCCGGAACGATCCTGTTCACCGGCGACATCGAGGCCGAGGCACAGGCCCGGATCATGCGCGGTGAGGATGTCCGGGCGGACGTCCTCAAGGTCCCCCATCACGGATCACGCACCACCACACCGGCATTCCTGCGTGCTGTCGGACCACGCCTGGCGTTGGTCAGTGCCGGGTCGGACAACACCTTCGGGCATCCGCACCCCACGGTGACCTCGACCCTCGCCGCGCTCGGCGCAACCGTCGCTCGGACCGACCTCGAGGGTGACGTCGTGATCGTGGGTACCGCCGCCGATCTGCGGACCGTCACGTCTCGTCGACGAGCACCGCAGACGCGGCACGGCCCCACGCCTGGATGGCGTCGAGGATCTCGATCCGGTCGGTGGGCACGCTGATACCCGTCACGACTGACGTCTCGGACCGATGCTCGAAGGTCACCGTGAAGAACGAGCAGCACGTCGATTCCCGGTGGTCGAGTCGCGTCCGGCCACCTCGGGAGCTGGTCGAACTCGGCCAGGCGCAGCGGGACGACGGTGCTCGGCAACATGCCCGAGGTCGGCGCCAAGGGATGTCGGTAGGCGTACGTAGGATCGCCTGGTGAGCGAACGCCCTGCCTCGGTGCATCTGGTCCTCGGCGACGAGGAACTGCTGGTCGAACGTGCGGTTGCGATGGTGACCGCGCAGGTGCGGGCCTGTGCGCCCGATCCGGATTCGGTACCCGTCGACCGATTGCGCGCCGGCGACGCCAGCACGGCGGAACTGGCCGAGTTGCTCAGCCCCTCGCTGTTCGCCGAAGACCGGGTGATCGTGCTCGAGTCGGCAGCGGAAGCGGGCAAGGACGCGGTCGCGGTGATCACCGAGGCTGCGGCCGATCCGCCCGACGGTGTGGTGCTCATGGTTCTGCACTCGGGCGGCGGACGGGCCAAAGCGCTGGCACCCGCACTGCAGAAGAAGGGTGCGACGGTCCACGAGTGCACCAAACTCAACAAGGGCGCCGAGCGCGTGGAGTTCGTGCGAGGCGAGTTCCGGGCCCTCGGGGTCAAGGTCTCGACCGAAGTCGTGCAAGCCTTGCTCGAATCGGTCGGTTCGGAGCTGCGTGAATTGGCCGCCGCCTGTTCACAATTGGTGTCCGATACCGGTGGCAAGGTCGACGCGAACGCGGTCCGCCGCTACTACTCCGGCCGGGCCGAGGTCACCGGCTTCGACGTCGCCGACCTCGCGGTCGCCGGCGACCGTCCCGGCGCGATGGAAGCCCTGCGCTGGGCCACCGACCGCGGCGTTCCCCACGTTTTGCTCGCCGACGCGCTCGCCGACTCGGTCCACACCATCGCCAAAGTCGGCTCGGCAGGCCGCGGCGACCCGTTCGCCCTCGCCCAGAAGCTGGGTATGCCCCCCTGGAAGATCAAGAAAGCCCAAGCCCAAGCCCGCGGCTGGAACCCCACCACCATCGGCACCGCCCTACAGGTGGTAGCCACCCTCAATGCCGACGTCAAAGGCGGCGCCGCCGACGCCACCTACGCGGTGGAACACGCCCTCGCCCGCATCCTCGACCTCCGCGCCACTGGCTGACCAGCGCGGCTGAGCAGGCGCGCCGCACCGCCATCCAATCGGGATCCAATCGCGATGTCCGGTCGCTCTCGCGGCTGGCACAGTTGATCATGAGATGGTTGAGCCGAGTGGTAGCCGGGATGGACGAGGCGGGCGCGGTCGACGCGGTCGGGGATCGGCGGGGCGGGTAGCTCGGCGGGTGGTGCAGGTGGTCGCGGCGGTGTTGTCGGCCACGGTGGTGGTGGTCACGGCATATGGGTGGTCGACGGCGGGGAGTTTCGATGCGGGGTTCCTGCGGTCGCGGGCGATCGGTGACGACGCCCCGCACTCACTCGGGGGCGATCTCAACATCCTGCTGATCGGATTGGATACCCGCCGTGATCAGAACGGCAACGAGCTACCGGCCGAGGTCCTCGAGCAACTGCACGCCGGCGACGGTGACGAAGGCGGATACAACGCCAATACCCTGATCCTGGTGCATATTCCGGCGTCGATGGACAAGATCGTCGCGGTGTCGATACCGCGCGACGACTATGTGCCGGTCACCGGGATCCCGGGCTACACCCACGCCAAGATCAAGGAGGCGTACGGGTTGAAGAAGGCGGCCGTGCAGGACCGGCTGATCGCGCGGGGCGTCACCGACCAGCGGAAGCTGGAACAGGCGGGCAGGGAGGCGGGGCGGGCCGCTACCGTGGCCGCGGTCCGGGATCTGACAGGCGTGCCGATCGACAGGTTCGCCGAGGTGACCCTGGCGGGCTTCTATGATCTGGCCGCTGCGCTGGGCAGCGTGGAAGTGTGTTTGAACAAGCCGGTCCAGGACTCCGAGTTCTCCGGCGCCGATTTTCCCGCCGGGCGTCAGCAGCTGAATCCCGCGCAGGCGCTGGCCTTCGTCCGGCAGCGGCACGGGCTGGAGAACGGCGACCTGGACCGAACCCACCGCCAGCAGGCGTTCCTGACCTCGGTGGCCCGCCAGCTTCGCAGCGCGGGCACCCTCACCGACCCGCGCAAGCTCTCGGCACTGATGGATGTGGCGCATCGCAATAT
>NZ_JBHWZY010000324.1:0-7175 GCF_042727815.1 Nocardia sp. NPDC060220 | reverse complement strand
GTTCGCTGTCGCGCGGTGCTGGTTTTTCGGACGCCGATGAAACCGCCGGTGAGACGGACGAAGCGGATAGTGCCCGCCCCTCGCGCCCGGCTCCCGGCGACGAACAGGCCGCGATCGACCTGGTTCGGCGCAAACTCCGTTCCATGCCCGCCGATCTGGACCGCACCAAGGCGACGCGACGCCTGGTCGACATGCTCGCCCGCCGCGGCTACAGCTCGTCAACGGCCTTCGCGGTGGTGAAAGCGGAACTGTCGCAGGCGGATCGGTGAGGTCCGTGGAGACAAGCGCCGAACTGCCGCGAGGGCGGTACGCGGCGCGTAAGATGATCACGCTCGGCGAAACCTGTTTCAGTGCAAGCTGATTCGCCGCGTCGGTGACGATGTGGATGTGGGGACGGGATGTTTCACCCGGTTCGGGGTGGGAAATCCGGGGAGCAGGGCCGTAGGCGGCCGCCGAACGACGGGGAGGTGGACCCTGGACGCGTTGTGGTCGTTCGTGGTGAACCGGCGGGAGCAATTGCTGGTCGATTCCTATCTGCATGTGTCGGCGGTGGTGCAGTCGCTGGTGCTGGCGACCGTGATCGCGGTGGCACTCGGGATACTCGTGTATCGAAGTCCGCTCGGGTCAGCTGCCGCTACCGCGATGGCGGGGGCGATTCTGACGGTGCCCTCGTTCGCGTTGCTCGGGTTGCTGATTCCGTTTCTCGGGCTCGGCGTCGGGCCCACGATCGTGGCCCTGGTGCTCTACGCGCTGTTGCCGATCCTGCGGAACACGGTGCTCGGGTTGTCGTCGGTGGATCCGGCGGTGACCGATGCCGCGCGCGGTGTCGGGATGAACCGGTTGCGCCTGCTGACCAAGATCGAACTGCCGCTGGCATGGCCGTCCATTCTCACCGGAATGCGGGTCAGCACCCAGATGATCATGGGCATCCTGGCACTGGCGGCCTACGCGAAGGGGCCCGGCCTCGGCAACGTGATCTTCTCCGGACTCTCCCGCCTCGGCAGCCCGAACGCGGTGCCGCAGGCACTCACCGGCACCGTCCTCATCGTCGTGCTCGCACTCGCACTCGACGGCGTCCTGGTTCTGCTCGGACGGCTCACTATTCCGAGGGGAATTCGTGACTGACATCGAAACCACCAACGCGGTACGTGCTTCCGCGGTCTCCGGGGTCGAGATCGTCCTCGACCGGGTCACCAAGCGCTATCCCGAGCAGCCCGAACCCGCGGTCGAGGAGGTCTCCATGACCATCCCGGCCGGGGAGATCGTGGTGCTGGTCGGCCCGTCCGGCTGCGGCAAGACCACCACCATGCGCATGATCAACCGGCTGATCGAACCCACCTCGGGCACCGTCACCATCGGCGGCCGCGACGCCGGCGCGATCGACGCCGACGAATTGCGCCGCGGCATCGGCTATTCGATCCAGCAGGCCGGACTGTTCCCGCACATGACCGTCGCCAAGAACATCGCCACGGTGCCCGGCCTGCTCGGCTGGGACCGCCGCCGCACCGCCGAGCGCACCGACGAGATGCTCACCCTCGTCGGCCTCGACCCCGGCACCTACCGCAACCGCTACCCCCGCCAGCTCTCCGGTGGACAGCAGCAGCGCGTCGGTGTGGCCAGGGCACTGGCGGCCGACCCGCCGGTCCTGCTGATGGACGAGCCGTTCGGCGCGGTCGACCCGATCACCCGTGGGCTGCTGCAGGACGAATTGCTCCGGCTGCAAAGCGAACTCGGCAAGACCATCGTCTTCGTCACCCACGACTTCGGGGAAGCGGTGAAGCTGGGCGATCGTATCGCCGTCCTCGGCGACCGCTCCCGCATCCTGCAGTACGACACCCCCGCCGCGATCCTGGCGGCCCCCGCCGACGAGACGGTCGCCGGGTTCGTCGGCGCGACCGCCACCATCGACCGCCTCGGCCTCACCGTCCTCGCCGACCTCGACCTGGACCAGGGCATCACCGCCACCGACGACACCACCCCCGCGGCCTTCACCGCCGCCCTGCGGGACGCGGACCGCACCTGGGGCATCGTCCTCGACGCCCAGCGCCGCCCGCTCCGGCGAGTGACGACCGATGAACTCGCCCACGCGGATTCGCCGCGCGACCTCGGCACCCCGATCGGCGCCACCCTCCCCGCCGACGCCACGCTGCAAGACGCGCTGGCCGCGCTGCTCACCGAACGCACCGCTTCCGCCGTCGTCGTCGACAACACCGGGACCTACGCCGGAACAGTCACCGTCGACACCCTCATCAACCACCTCGCCGCCACCGAATCGGCGCCGGCATGACGACCGAATCGCATCAATGGCCGGCCTCCTACGAACCTGCGGTGCCCGCAGGCTGCGCCGCGGATGATCGTGGTCCACACAGGGTGTGCCTGGTTCTCGCTGGCTCGGTGTCGGCGAGCCGAACCAACCAGATCCCGGGTGTCCGTGGTGTCGGAGCACAGTGGTCAGCGCTACGGTCACTGGTCGAATCGGACCGGGTGAGGAGATCGATATCGTGACGAATTCTGTTGCCACCTCTGCACGTTCGATCGCCGACGTCCCCGCCGCGACCGCTGCCCCCGCCACCCAGCGGCGCGCGGAATACCTCCGACTGCTGGCTCAGCCGGTGATCGTGCTGATCCTCACCGTCGGGGTGCTGGTCTGGGCCTTCCGGCGCGACCTCACGGTCACCCAGCAGGCCAGCATCAGCGTGAGCAATGTCGCCCAGGTGACCTGGCAGCACATCTTGATCACGGCGGCGGTCGTGCTCATCGTCGTGGTGCTGGCCGTGCCGCTCGGGACACTGCTCACCAGGCACCGATTCCGCCGTCTGGCCCCGATTTTCGTCGGCATCGCCAACATCGGGGCATCGGCGCCGGCGATCGGCCTGATCGTGCTGTGCTACCTGGTCACCCGCACCACCGGGTTCTGGGTGGGTGTCGCGCCGATCGCGTTCTGCTCGCTGCTGCCGGTGCTGCGCAATACGATCCTGGGCTACCAGGAGGTCGACCCCGCCCTGATAGACGCGGGCCGGGGACAGGGCATGTCGGCGGGACTCGTGTTGCGCCGCATCGAGTTCCCACTCGCGGTGCCCTACATCCTGGCCGGCCTGCGGACTTCGTTGGTGCTGGCCGTCGGCACCGCCACCCTGTCGTTCATGGTGAGTGCGGGTGGACTCGGCATTCTCATCGACACCGGTTACAAACTGCGCGACACCGTGACTCTGACGCTCGGCGCGGTGCTCGCCGTCGCGCTGGCGCTGTTCGTCGACTGGCTGGGCGCGCTGGCCGAACAGTTTCTCGGTCCGAGGGGGTTGTGGTGAGATTCACCGGATTGTTGCGCGGACTGGCCCCGGTGCTGAGCGTCGTGGTGCTCGCGAGTTGCGGTCTGCAGTCGGGCGGTTCGGTGCCGCTGCCCGTGGGACCGGGCAGTATCGAGCCGGTGCCGGAACTCGACGGTGTCGCGGTGACGGTGGGCTCCAAGGACTTCACCGAGGCCAACATCCTCGGCTACATGATCGAATTCGCCTTGACGGCCGCGGGCGCGAATGTGCGTGACCTGACCAATATCCAAGGCTCCAACAGCTTGCGCGACGCGCAACTGAACGGCCAGATCGACATCGCCTACGACTACACCGGCACCGGCTGGATCAACTACCTCGGCAAGGAGAAGCCGATCCCCACCGAGGCGGCGCAGTTCGACGCGGTCCGCGACGCCGACCTGGCCGAACACAACATGGTCTGGGCGGCGATGGCGCCGATGAACAACACCTACGCCCTGGTCACGAGCAAGGGCACCGCCGAGGAAACCGGCGTGCGCACGCTGTCGGACTACGCGAAACTCCTCGCGAAAGATCCCGCTGCGGCGGCCACCTGCGTCGGCACCGAGTTCAACGTCCGCCCGGACGGCTATCCCGGTCTGGCTGCCGCCTACGGGATCGACCCGGGCAAGGCCCAGCGCCAGATCGTCCAGGACGCGCTCGTCTACCAGGCCACCGCCGACGCGAAGCAGTGCCGCTTCGGCTCGGTCGCCGCCACCGACGGCCGCATCCCCGCGCTCGAACTGGTGCTCCTCGAAGACGACAAGGCCTTCTTCCCGAAGTACAACGCGTCGCTGGTCATGCACCGCGATTTCGCCGACGCGCACCCCGAGGTCGTGCAGGTGATGGCACCGATCTCCGCCCGCCTCACCAACGAGGTGATCACCGAACTCAACCGTCAGGTCGACATCGACGGTCGCGAACCCGCCGATGTCGCCCGCGACTGGATGGTCGCCGAGGGCCTCGTCACCGCCGGCTGACCCACCGTGCCGGTTTGCCGAACTGTTACCAGTATCTGCCCGAGATGTCCGGAACGCGTGGGTCGCTCACACCAACGCCTCAGCTTCTCGGTCCATGATGGACGGCGGTAGAGACACCGGAAACCAGGACGCGCAGCGGTGGGGGTGCCCGCGTCCAGACTGGGAGGCTGACGCATGACCATCGAATTCCGCAAGGTGACAGTCCTCGGGACGGGGGTGCTCGGATCCCAGATCGCCTTCCAGACCGCCTTCCACGGGTTCGACGTCACCCCCTACGACATCGACGACGCGGCGCTCACCGCCGCACGCACCCGATTCGATGGACTCGCCGCGGTGTATCAGCAGGACGTGGCAGGCGCCGATGCGAGCAACACCGCGGCGACCGCGGCGCGCATCACCCTGACCACCGATCTGGCCACCGCGGCGGCCGAGGCGGACCTCATCATCGAGGCGGTGCCGGAGGTACTCGAGATCAAGCGCGACCTGTACGGCAAGCTCGGTGCGCTCGCGCCCGAACGCACCGTGTTCGCGACGAATTCCTCGACCCTGCTGCCCAGCGACATCGTCGACTACACCGGGCGCCCCGATCGGTTCCTGGCGCTGCACTTCGCCAACCACGTCTGGAAGTTCAACACCGCCGAGGTGATGGGCACCGAGCAGACCGATCCGGCGGTGTTCGCGGCCGTGGTGGAGTTCGCGAAAGCGATCGGCATGGTGCCGATCGAATTGCACAAGGAGAAGGCGGGTTACGTCCTCAACTCGCTGCTGGTGCCGTTCCTGAATTCCGGAATCGAGCTCGCCGCGGGCGGATACGCCGAGCCCGCCGCGGTCGACGAGACCTGGCGCATCGCCACCGGCGCACCCATGGGCCCGTTCCAGATCCTCGACATCGTCGGCCTGACCACTCCGTACAACATCCTGATCAACGGCAGCGCCGCCCACAAGAAGCTCGCGGCCTGGCTCAAGGAGAACTACATCGACAAGGGCAAGCTCGGTGCCGCCACCGGAGAGGGGTTCTACCGCTACAGCGCATAGTCCCGCTCGACTTTCCGGAACGGACAGAGGAGACGGATGTACTACAGCAGTGGCAATTACGAAGCGTTCGCCCGGCCGCGCAAACCCGAAGGGGTGGACGCCAAATCGGCCTGGTTCGTCGGTGCCGGGCTGGCCTCGCTCTCCGGCGCGGCGTTCCTCATCAGGGACGGGCAGCTGGCAGCCGACAAGATCACCGTGCTGGAGCGGCTGGCTCTGCCCGGCGGCGCGCTCGACGGCATCAGGGAACCGAAGAAGGGGTTCGTCATTCGTGGCGGGCGCGAGATGGAGAACCACTTCGAATGCCTGTGGGACCTCTATCGTTCGGTGCCGTCGATGGAGATCGAGGGCGCCAGCGTGCTCGACGAGTTCTACTGGCTCAACAAGGACGACCCGAACTTCTCCCTGCAGCGGGCCACCGTGAAACGGGGCCAGGACGCGCACACCGACGGCTTGTTCACTCTCACCGATCGCGCGCAGAAGGACATCGTGAAGGTGTTCCTCGCCACCCGCGAGCAGATGGAGAACAAGCGCATCGACGAGGTGTTCGGCCCGGACTTCCTGGCCAGCAACTTCTGGCTGTACTGGCGCACCATGTTCGCGTTCGAGGAATGGCACAGCGCGCTGGAGATGAAGCTGTACCTGCACCGGTTCATCCACCACATCGGCGGCCTGCCCGACTTCTCCGCGTTGAAGTTCACCAAATACAACCAGTACGAGTCGCTGGTGCTGCCGCTGTACCGGTGGCTGCTCGACCAGGGTGTGCGATTCCGCTTCGACACCGAGGTCACCGACGTCGACTTCGACATCAGCGGGCCACGCAAGCAGGCCACCCGGCTGCACTGGGTGTCCGAGGGCGTCGAGGGCGGGGTCGACCTGACCGCGGACGACCTGCTGTTCGTCACCATCGGCTCGCTCACCGAGAACTCGAACGAGGGCGATCAGCACACTCCCGCCCAGCTCGACGAGGGACCTGCCCCGGCCTGGGATCTGTGGCGGCGCATCGCCGCCAAGGACCCCGCGTTCGGCCATCCGGAGGTCTTCGGCGGCCACATCCCGGAGACCAAATGGGAGTCGGCCACGGTCACCACCCTCGACGAGCGCATTCCCCGCTACATCCAGAAGATCTGCAAGCGAGACCCGTTCAGCGGCAAAGTGGTCACCGGCGGCATCGTGACGGCGAAGGACTCGTCCTGGCTGATGAGCTGGACGGTGAACCGGCAGCCGCACTTCAAGCAGCAGCCCGCCGACCGGATCGTGGTGTGGGTGTACGCGCTGTTCGTCGATCGGCCCGGCGATTTCGTGAAGAAGTCGATGCAGGACTGTACGGGCGCGGAGATCACCCAGGAATGGCTGTACCACCTGGGTGTTCCCGAAGCCGAGATCCCGGAGATGGCCGCGGACGCCGCGACGTGCGTCCCGGTGATGATGCCGTATGTCACCGCGTTCTTCATGCCGCGCCAGGCCGGTGACCGCCCCGACGTGGTGCCCGCGGGCGCGGTGAACTTCGCCTTCATCGGCCAGTTCGCGGAGACCACCCGCGACTGCATCTTCACCACCGAGTACTCGGTGCGCACCGGTATGGAAGCGGCCTACACGCTGCTCGGTGTCGAGCGGGGAGTGCCGGAGGTCTTCGGCTCCACCTACGACATCCGGTCGCTGCTCGCGGCGACCAGCAAGTTGCGCGACGGCGAGGAGATGAGCCTGCCCGGACCTGAGTTCGTCCGCAATCGACTGCTGAAGAAACTCGACGACACCGAGATCGGGCCGCTGCTGCGCGAATTCGGCCTCATCGGCGAGGACTAGGAAACAACGATCGGGGCCCGATCCGGACGGATCGGGCCCCGATTGTCGTGGG
>NZ_JBHWZY010000323.1:0-7184 GCF_042727815.1 Nocardia sp. NPDC060220 | reverse complement strand
GTGCACATAGCGGATACCGAGTTCGGCCGCGAGTTCCTTGCCCTTGTCGTCGGCGACATCGGCGACGACCACCTTCGCCCCCGCGGCGTGCAGGCGACGGACGGTGGCCTCCCCGAGTCCGCCGGTACCGCCGACCACGATGGCGGAACTACCACTTATATCCATGTTGTTTTCCTCTCTTGAAATCAACACTCTCTTGCTGTGAGAATAATGTTCTCATGAACATTGGCATGATCCTAGACATGGCCGCCTCGGCCGGGAGCCGATCGGTGATCACGGTCGGCGACCGCTCGCTGACCGCGGCAGACCTGCTCGACCGCGCCCGACGTGCGACCCCGCGCTTCCAGGAGCACTCCGCGGTGCTGTATCTGGGCGCCAACCACCTGGCCTATCCGATCGCCCTGTTCGGCGCCGTGCTGGCCGGTGTGCCGTTCGTGCCGCTGAACTACCGGCTCGGCGACGCCCAGCTGAGCGCGCTGCTCGAACGCCACCCCGGCGCGCTGGTCCTGCGACCGGAGGACCTCGACGCCCTGGTGGCAATCGACCCCGCCCAGCCCGACGCGCCCGAGGTGGCGACGCCGTGGGACGCGGACTCGGTGGCGGTGATCCTCTACACCAGCGGCACCACCTCCGCGCCCAAGGCCGCGCAGCTGCGCCACCGGCACCTGATGGCCTACCTGCTCAACACCGTGGAGTTCGGTGCCGCCGCGACCACCGACGCGACCTTGGTGTCGGTGCCGCCGTACCACATCGCGGGGCTGACGAATCTGCTCTCGAATCTCTACGCCGGTCGCCGGGTGGTCTACCTGCCCGCGTTCGACCCCGCCGAGTGGCTGGCGACGGTACGCCGGGAACAGATCACCCAGGCGATGCTGGTGCCGACCATGTTGGCGCGCATCGTCGCCGCGGTCGACGGACCCGACGCGAGCACCCCGACCTTGGCGACGCTGGCCTACGGCGGCTCGCGCATGCCGCGCCCGGTGCTCGATCGCGCACTGCGGGTGTTCCCCGAGACCGGGTTCGTCAACGCCTACGGACTCACCGAGACCGCGTCCTCGGTCGCGGTCCTCGGACCGGATGATCACCGGGCCGCCGCCGCCTCCGCCGATGAGCTCGTGCGCGATCGTCTCGGCTCGGTGGGCCGCGCGCTGCCCGGCATCGAGTTCGAGATCCGCAGTGCCGCGGGCGAACCCGTCGCGGTCGGCGAGACCGGGTTGGTCTTCGTCCGTGGTGATCAGATCTCGGGCGAATACGGCGGCCGCAGCGCCCTCGACGCCGAGGGCTGGTTCCCCACCGGTGATCTCGGCAGGCTCGACTCCGCCGGCTACCTGTTCATCGACGGCCGCGCCGACGACACCATCATCCGGGGCGGGGAGAACATCGCACCGGCCGAGATCGAGGACGTGCTGCTCGAATGCCCCGGCATCACCGAGGCCGCGGTGATCGGCGTGCCCGATGCGGAATGGGGTCAGCGCCTGGTCGCGGTGGTCGTCGGGGTCGGTGACGAAGCGCAGGTCAAGCAGTGGGTCAAGGACCGGCTGCGTTCGTCGAAGACGCCCGACGCCGTCGTGTTCCGTACCGAGCTGCCCAAGACCGACACCGGAAAACTATTGCGACGCACCCTTGTCGCCGAAATGGAGGGCACCCATGCCTGAAGCAGTCATCGTCTCCGCGCTGCGCACGCCCATCGGGACCGCGCGCAAGGGGACGCTGCGCGACACCGACGGCTTCACGCTGGCCGATCATGTGGTCGCCGCGGTGGCGGCCGACCTCGATCCGAATCAGATCGACGATGTCATCCTGGGCGAGGGGCGTTACGGCGGCGGCGTGCTGGCCCGGCACGCCGCGGTCACCTCGGGGCTCACCACGGTGCCCGGCCTCGCCACCAACCGGCACTGCGCGGCGGGGATGGCGGCGGTGCAGTCCGCCGCGGCGAGCATCCGCGCGGGCATGGACCGGCTCATCATCGCCGGTGGCGTGAACGCCGATTCCACCGCGCCGCGCCTGCGTTTCCGGGTAGGCGAGGACGAATGGCTCGACCCGTGGACCTCCCCGACGCATCCCGATCGTCCGGATGCGCCGAATCTGGACATGTCCATCACCGTCGGCTGGAACGCGGCGGTCAAAGCCGGTATCTCGCGTGCGGAGATGGACGCCTGGGCGTTGCGTTCGCACCGCAACGCCATCGCCGCCATCGACGAGGGGCGTTTCGCCGACGAGATCGTGCCGATCAAGACCCCGCACGGCCTGTTCGAGGTCGACGAGCACCCGCGCCGCGACACCACCATCGAGAAGCTGGCCGGGTTGAAGGTGTTGCACCCCGAGATCGAGGGTTTCAGCATCACGGCGGGCAACGCCGCGGGCGCCAACGACGGGGCCGCGGCCCTGGCCATCGCCAGTGATCGGCTCGGGCTGCCCGCGCTCGGTGTCATACGGTCGTGGGCGTCGGTCGCGGTCGACCCCGCCGTCACCGGCCTCGCGCCCATCGAGGCGATCGCGAAAGCGGTGTCGCGGGCGGGCATCTCGCTGTCGCAGGTGAGTCTGATCGAGATTAACGAAGCGTTCGCGGTGGTGCCGCTGGCCGCGATCAAGGCGCTCGACATCGACCCGGAACTGGTCAACGTCAGTGGCAGCGGGTGCTCGCTGGGGCACCCGGTCGCGGCGACCGGGGCCAGGATGATCGTCACCCTGGTGCACGAATTGCGGCGGCGTGGTGGTGGTTTCGGCATCGCGGCGCTGTGCGCCGGTGGTGGCATGGGCTCGGCGACGGTCATCGAGGTGGCCGCGCCCTGAGGCGATCCCGGGTGGCCTACGCGGCCACCCGGCCGTTCAGGATTCGGCGAACCCGAACGCGCAGAAGTCCCAGACCTCGCCCGCGGTGATCGGGTGTGCGCTGTCCTCGTCGGTGCCGCCCGCCGACTGGGCGGTGAACATGACCGTCTGCATCACGACGGCGGCCATGCGGTGCGGGTTGAGGTCGGCGCGCAGCGCACCCGCCTTCTTGGCCTGTTCCATCAGGTCGGTGAACAGCGACAGCAGGGGCGCGTGCGCGACCTTGACCTGAGCGGGGTGCGAGACCAGCAGTTGCGGCGCGAAATCGGTGAACAGGGGACGTTGGGCGACCGGGTCGGGCCTGCATAATTCGAACAGCAGCTCCACGGTCACCCGCAGCCGGTCCAGCGGCTCGGTCTTGCCCTCGGCAGCAGCCGCCAGCTGATCCGCGGTCCGGCTCAGCGCGTCCTCGAACAGGGCGAGCAACAGCTCATGTTTGCCGTCGAACTGCAGGTAGAAGCTGCGCAGCGACTGGCGCGAGCGGTCGACGACTTCCTGCACGGTGAAGTCGGTGGTGCCCTTCTCGGTGATGATCGCCTGCGCCGCGTCGAGGAATTTTTGCACCCGCTGTTCGGCGCGCAGTTTCGCCCCGCGGATGGACCGCTCGACGGCCCGCTGTTTCCACGCGGGCTCTTCGCTGACGCTGGTCACGGTTGCCTCCATCCTCGGTCAGGTGTGCAGAACATGCATGCACTGTACCGGAGAACGTCATATCCAAGGGCTACCAGCCCCGCGTGTCCGCGATCTTGGAGACTATTACTTTCTTCTGACGAGAATGTTATTCTCCGTATCGATACTGACGGTTGCTGGCAAGGAGGCCCTCCGGATGCTCGTGGAGTTCGACTCCGATCAACGGCTGTGGCAGGAAACTGTGCGCGCCGTCCTCACCAAGGAATGTTCGCCCACGCTGATTCGCGCGGTCGCCGACCAGAACGCCGATCCGGACCCGCTGTGGCAGACCTACGTCGAGCTGGGCTGGACCGAATTGGTCGACGCGGGCGACGCGGTGGAACTGGCCATCGTGCTCGAGGAGCTGGGCCGGGCGACCGATCCCACGCCGTACCTGGCGACGATGAGCCAGTTCGCCCCGCTCGCACCGGAGTTCGCGCAGGGTGGGCGCTCGGGAACGGCCGTGTTCACCGGCGTCACGGTGCGGCGCGAGGGTGCGGACTGGGTGCTCGACGGCACCGCGCACCATGTCCTCGACGGTGATCGCGCGCAGCACTACGCGGTCGTCACCGATGCCGGGGTGTTCGTCGTCGAGGCGGCCGAGGTGATCGCCCGGCGCACAGCGGTTTTCGACCCGGTGCTGCACCTCGCCGAGGTGAGCTTCGTCGGGGTGCGCGTGCGCGACGACCGGCGCGTCGCCTCGGTGCCCGAACGCGCGCGCCACCTCGCGCTGACCGGGCTGGCGTTGACCACGGTCGGTGCGTGTCAGCGGATTCTGGACCTGGTGCTCGAGCACGTGCGCACGCGTCAGCAGTTCGGCGTCGCGCTCGGTTCCTTCCAGGCAGTCAAACACAAGGCCGCCGACATGCAGATCGCGATCGAACGGGCCAGGGCGCTGGCCTATTTCGCGGCGCTGACGATCGCCACCGATGATCCACGCCGCCGGATCGCCGCCTCGATGGCGAAGGCCGCGTCCGGCGAGTGCCAGTCCCTGGTGTTCCGCCACGGCGTGCAGTTGTTCGGCGGCATGGGTTTCACCTGGGAAAACGACCTGCAATTCGCGCTGAAGCGGGCCAAGGCCGGCGAGCTGCTGCTCGGCGGCGCGCACACGCATCGGGCGCTGATCGCCGAGGAGTACCGTGCAACTGACTTTTGACGCCGACGTCGAGGCCTTCCGGGCCGAATTCGTGGCGTTCCTGGACGAGAACCTGCCCGACGCGGCGGTCGCCGGCGCGGACCGGGCGGCGTCGAGCGCCGACATTCCCGGCTGGGCGCGCGAATGGCAACGTCTCCAGTTCGACAGTGGCTGGCTGCTTCCCGGCAACGCCCCGGAATACGGCGGCCGCAACGCGACGCTCGTGCAGCAGTACGTGCACCTGGAGGAGCTGTCCAAGCGGCACATGTATCACAGCTTCAACCCCCAGGGGCTCGGCATCATCGCCGCCTCGCTGCTGTCCTTCGGTACCGAGGAACAGAAGCAGAACTGGGCGGTGCGGATCCTGCGCGCCGAGATTACCGCGGCGCTGGGCATGAGCGAACCGGGTGCCGGGTCCGATCTGGCCGGACTGCGGACCCGCGCGGTGCTCGATGGTGACCACTTCGTCGTCAACGGCCAGAAGGTCTGGACCTCCGGGGCCCACGACGCCGATGTGCTGCTGACCTTCGTCCGCACCGACCCCGACGTCCCCAAGCACAAGGGGATCAGCGTGCTGCTGATCCCGACCGACACCCCGGGCGTGACCCGACGCCCGTTCGCGTCGATCTGCGGTCCGCACGATCTCGACTTCAACGAGGTGTTCTTCGAGGATGTCGTGGTGCCGGCGGAGAACCTGGTCGGTCCGCTGCACGGCGGGTGGGGAGTGGCCAACGGTTCCCTCGGGCACGAGCGCACGCTGCTGTGGCTGAGTTTCGCCGACCGCCTGCGGGAGCTGATCGAGGACTTCCGGCCCGAGACCGTGCTCGAGCGTGACGCCTACGCGACCATGGTCATGGACAACCAGGCCCTGCGCCTGCTCGGCTCGGCGGCGCTGGCCCGCGCGGCGCGCGGCGATCAGGATGTAGCCGCGCTGTCGGTGCTCAAGGTGTTCGGTTCGGAGGCGGTGCAGAGCGCCGCGGAGCAGACGCTGCTCGCGGCGGGCGCGGACGGGCTGGTGCACCCGGCCGTCACCGCGCCGTTCAATCCGCTGAATCTGGACAACTTCTCGTGCAGTTGGTTCGAGCGCTACGCGCGCAGCTTCGCGGGGACCATCGCGGGCGGCACGTCCGAAATCCAACGCAACATCATCGCCGAGCGTGTGCTCGGTCTCCCTCGGAGCTGAGGAGCTCGCTGTGTACATCCGCTACGAGGTCGCCGACAAGATCGCGACCATCACCCTGGATCGGCCCGAGGCGGCTAACGCCCAGAACTCGGACCTGCTCGACGAACTCGACGGCGCGTGGACCCGCGCGGCCCAGGACCCCGAGGTCGCGGTGATCGTGTTGCGCGGCGAGGGCAAGCACTTCTCGGCCGGTCACGATCTGAAGGATCGCTGGCCTTCGCCGCAGGACATCACGCTGGAGTGGATCTACCAGAACGAGAGCCGCCGCTACCTCGAGTATTCGCTGCGCTGGCGCAATGTGCCCAAGCCGTCCATCGCCGCGGTTCAGGGGCGGTGCATCGCCGGGGGACTGCTGCTGTGCTGGCCGTGCGATCTGATCGTGGCCGCCGATGACGCGCTGTTCTCCGATCCGGTCGTGCTGATGGGCATCGGCGGCGTCGAATACCACGGGCACACCTGGGAACTCGGCGCGCGCAAGGCCAAGGAGATCCTGTTCACCGGTCGCGCGGTGACCGCGACCGAGGCCGAGCAGGTCGGCATGGTGAACAAGGTGGTGCCGCGCGCGGAGCTCGACGAGCAGACCCGCGCGCTGGCCACCCGGATCGCCGCCATGCCGTCGTTCGGTTTGCGGCAGGCCAAACGCGCGGTCAACCAGACACTCGACGTCCAGGGCTTCTACGCCGCCATTCAGTCCGTCTTCGACGTGCACTCGACCGGTCACGGGAACGCGTTGAGCGTGAACGGCTTTCCGATCCTGATGGCGCTGGACGAGATGAAACAGAAGATCGAGTGATTCGTCGCTCATGAAGAGAGGTACCACCAATGCGAAATACACTGCGCCGCAAGGCAATGGCCTGTTGTGGTCTCGTGGCGATCGCCCTCGTCACGGTCACCGGCTGCGGCTCCGACGACGAGGCTTCGAATAGTTCGTCGACCACGTCGGCGGCCACCTCCTCGGCCAAGGCCGCGGCGGCCGACCCGGCGGCGGTCAAGTCCATCACCGATGCCTATGTGCTGTTCTTCGACGGCAAGGCGGGGGCCGACAAGAAGGTCGCGGTGGTCGAGAAGGGCGCCGAGTTCACCCCGTTGCTGCAGGCGCAAGCGGCCAACCCGCAGGCCCAGAGCACCTCGGTCACCGTGGGTGGGGTGAAGCTGATCGACGCGGACAACGCCGACGTCACCTATTCGCTGCTCATGAACGGCACGCCGGTACTGCCCGACCAGACCGGTCAGGCAGTGCGTCAGGGCGGCCAGTGGAAGGTGGCCGCGGCTACCTACTGCGCGCTGATGGCGATTCAGGGCGGCACCTCGCCTCGACCCGGAGCCGGACCAGGGCGGTCTCCCGTACCCACCGCCCGCGCGGCA
>NZ_JBHWZY010000322.1:0-7202 GCF_042727815.1 Nocardia sp. NPDC060220 | reverse complement strand
GTCTCTAGGCGTGCCAGCATCCGGTTGATCGCGTCGGACAGTTCCTCGGCCTCCTTGGCGCCGCGCCCCGACAGTGGTGGCAACTCGTCGAGTGTGTCGATCTCGTGGGTGGCGGTGGCGAGTCTGCGCAGCGGGCGTGCGGCGAATCCGGCCAGCACCCAACCCAATACGGCGGCGACGATCACCCCGGCCACCCCGATGCCGAGACCGATCAGCTGGCTGCGGGTGATGGCGGCGTCGACGAGTTCGCGATCGGGATCGAGCCGCACCAGCAACCCCGGGGCGCCCTGGACCTGGGCGAGCGCCTCATCGGGTGGGGTGCCGGGGACCACGATGGTGCGCTCACGCGCTATCCCGGTGGTGGGCAACGGAACCGGGGCCGAGGGAGCCTGAAGTTCGGGTGGTTCCCCGGGCACGCCGTCGTAGCGCTGCGCGATCTGTACCCGCATGCTCGACACGGTCTGATCGAGCTGGCTCGTCCCCGTCACCTTCAGCAGCGCGGCATAGGTCAGCCCGAGCGTGACCGCGACCAGCGCGGCCACCGCCGCCGACACCAACGCGACCCGGACCCGCAACGACCACGAGGCCCTCACGGCTGATCCCGCAGCACGAACCCGACCCCGCGCACAGTGTGCACCACCCGCGCGACACCCTCGGCCTCCAGTTTGCGCCGCAGATACGAGACGAACACATCGACCACATTGGTGTCGGTGCTGAAGTCGTACCCCCAGACGGTCGACAGGATCTGCTCGCGCCCGAGCACGATCCCGGCATTGCGCGCCAGCATCGCGAGCAGCTCGAACTCGCGTTTGGTGAGGTCGACCGGGGCCGACCCCGCGTGCACCCGATGCCCGGTCAGATCGATCATCACCTCGCCGACCTGGATCGTGTCGGCCGGCGAGGCGGTGACCGGTCTGCGTCGCAACAGCGCGCGCAGCCGCGCGACCAGCTCGCCCAGATCGAACGGCTTGGTCAGATAGTCGTCGGCACCACGCTCGAGCGCGGCGATCCGGTCGGTGACCGCGCTGCGCGCGCTGAGTACACAGATGGGGATGTCGTTGCCCATCGCACGCAGGGCGGTGACCACCCCGACGCCGTCGAGTTCGGGCATGTTCACGTCGAGCACCATGGCGTCGGGAGCAGCGGTCCCCACCAGGGAGAGTGCGCGAGCGCCGTCGGGCGCGGTGATCACCTCGAAGCCCGAGAGCTCGAGGCCGCGCCGCAGCGACGCGAGCACGCGGACCTCGTCGTCGACGACCAAGATCTGCTGTCCCGTCATGCACTCACCCTAGTGTTTTCCGCTGTTCATACTGGTCAGAACGGTCGCGCGGGGACGATGGTGCGCTCACCATCGGGGTGGATCCGCTGACATTCCACGGGACCGTCCATCGACGGTGCGGGGGTGCCCGGGGCCGCGCGCTCGATGTGGATCCGGCCGGGTTCCTGGCCGGGCACACCGGGAACGACGCGTTCGAAACGGACTCCGGGCTCGGCGGGCAGCGGGGGGAGACCGGGGGCGTCCCCGCCGCCCGGCGCGGTGCAGATGATCGTGGTTGCCCGGCCGTCGTCGGGGCGCTCGCCCGGATCGGCGGACGCGACGCCCGCCGCAGTGGCGGTGATCACGGCGGCACCGCCGAGTAGTGCGGCGGCCTTGACGCGGTGACGGGTGGAGAGTGCGGTCATGATCGGGCTCCTGACTGTGCGTTTCACCGACCTTCTCGGTGGACCGCACCGACGCTAGGGTTCCGATCTTCACGCTCCGTTGAGCATTCGTTAGAGTTCTCTTGGGATCGTGCGCGCCCCTGATTCCCCGGGCTCGCCGAAAGATGTTGCTCGCCATAAGGTGAGCGGGGTACCAACCGGCCTGCACGAAATGACAGGCCGATGTCCGGGAAATAGTGTTGGATGGGCCTCACTTCGCCGCTGTTTGTGGTGGGGAACCACAGCGATGCGAGTGTTGGAGCTTTGATGACGCGTGATCTGCCTTTCGATGACGGTGCCGCGCGCGCAGAGGGGTCGGAGGGGTCGGACACGGCCTACCGGATCGCCAACGGCGTAGCCCGGGTGGCCAGGGCCGGCGCCTATGTCACCGGTGGCGCGTTGGTCGCGGCCAACGGGACCACGCGCGAGCCGGGCACCAGCAATGCCGACAGCAGGTACGCGGGCTGGTCGCAGCAGACCGTTTCCACCGATCCGAGCCCGGACGCACCGAGTCCGATCGTGACCTTCCCCGACCTGGCCGTCGAGCCCCCACCTGCCCCGGTGATTCCGCACACGGCATTCGCCGCGCCGCCCAAGCCCGACGTGTCGATGGTCGCGGCGACGGACGAATCCCCCCGGCGCCCAGAGGTTCCCGGCTCCGACGGTGATCGTGAATTCCGGATCCCCGGCAGCGACGAGCCGTCCAGCGGTATCGGCATACCGGGCTACGGGCACACGCCCGCCGGACCGGGGTACCACGACACCCCGAACCCGCTGCCTGGCACCACCCCGGACCCCGGCTTCGATCTGCCCGGTTTCGAAGGTCTTCCGGGCCACGGCAGCCTTCCCGGTTTCGAGCTACCCGGCACCGGCCACGGTCTGCCCGGTTTCGACGGTCTGCCCGGCGGCGGTATCGGCATTCCGGGCTACGACGGTCTGCCCGGCAACGGGTTCGGCCTCCCCGGCTACGACAGCGTCGGGTTGCCCGGTGGCGGTTCGGCCGGTGCCAATGCGCCCGGCGGCATGTTCGACGGGATCGGCAACCTCGACGGCGCGTTCGACGGTATCGGTGGCATGTTCGACGGTGTCGGCGCGATGGTGACCACCGACTGGCAGGTCGACGTCCACGTCGGGCTCGACGGCGTGTGGGCCACGTCGCAGATGAAGGTCGACGTGCAGGTCGGCCAGGTCGGCGATCAGCTCGACGACTACGGCCAGTGGCTCGGTGACGGCCTGAAGGTTCCCGGCGACACGGCAGGCACCACGTCGGCCGGATCCGGCCTCGGCACTTCCGCGTCCGGCGGAACCGGTCTGGGCAACTCGTCGTCGGGCGCTCCCGGCCTGCCCGGTTCGTCCTCGTCGGGCATCGGCCTGCCCGGCACGACGGCACCCGCTGCGCCCGCCCCGGCGCTCGCGGCACCCGCGCCGGCCATCGCAGCTCCCGCACCCGCCCCGGCGACACCGTTCGCCGCGGCTCCCGCGCACGCGCCGGCCCCGATCGCTCCCGCGCCCGTGCCTGTCGCCCCCGCAGCGCCCGCGCCGGTGGCGGTCAACCCCGTGGTCAGCACGCCGTTGCAGACCACCATCCAGCCCGACGCGGCCTCCACCCCGATCGCGAATGTGTTCGGTCACCAAGCCGTGTCGCCGCTGACCGCGCCCGCGGCCTCGGTGCCCGCGCTGTTCACCCCACCCACCCCGACGAAACCCGTTGTGCTGCCCGAAGTCTCCGGTGGCGGCCACACCCCGACGACCGTGCCGGTGACGGTTCCCTCCAAGGTCCCGACGGTCGACCTCGACACCCCGACGACGGTGAAGGTGCCCACGGTCACAGCGCCGACCGCGCCCGACGTCACCAAGGTGCCGATCACCGTGCCGCCGACCGGCCACACCGGCTCGACCGTTCCGACCATGCCGACCACTCCCGACGACGACCTCACCACCAAGCCGGGGACCAGCACCGGCGGCGTGACGACTCCCTCGACCGGTGGGAGTACGCCGACCGTCGATGTGCCCAGCCAGACCACCCCGCACACGAGTGCGACGGTGCCCACCCAGCAGCCGACGGCGCCGACCAAGCAGCCGACCATCGATCCGCCGACCAAGCAGCCCACCGTCGACATCGACCCGCCGACGGTGGTCACCCCGCCGCCGGTCACCGTGCAGCCGACCGTCGCACCGGTAAAACCCCCGGTCATCGAGACCAAGCCGATCGCCGCCGAGTTCGACCAGCACGACAGCGGTTACCATGGCGTCTCGGCCGGATTGTTCGATACGGGCTTGGGTGGCGGTGATTTGCACGCAGCCGCGTTTCCCATCGAGCACCACGGGTATGACTTCGTGGTCTGACACGACGATTTCGGCCGTGTCGATGCGACGAGAGTGAGGAACAGGTGTCTGCCGCAGCCGGACTGCAGACCGCGACGGTGAAGCATCCGGATGTGATGGCTCCCGTTGTCGCGCTGGTCGACGAACTGCGGGAACTGGTCCGCTCGGGCGGCCGCAACGACCTCGATGCCCGGCTGGGCATGGTGCGGGCCAGGCTCAGCGATCCGCGGGTCCGGATCGTCGTCGTCGGCGAACCGCAGGCGGGGATGAGCACGCTGGTCAACAGCATGGTCGGGTCGCCGGTCAGTGCCACCGAGGGCAAGCCGAGCGTTCCGGTGATCGTCGAATACGGCCAGGCGCCGAAGGCGACGCTGGTGAAGTCGGCGCCGGGTGGCCGGGTCGAACGGGTGCCGGTCGATCCGCTGAATCCGCTTCCCGCCCTGACCTCGCTCGGTGTGTTGCGCGCCGAGTTCGCCGAGCCGAGTGGGCTGCTGGCCGACGGGCTCGTCGTGATGGACGCGCCCGGTTCGACCGCGCACGAGGCGGCCGCCTGGTCGATGATCGCCGCCGCCGATGTCGTGCTCTACGCCGCCGACTCCGCCGCCGAGCTCACCGAGGCGCAGCTGGACTACCTGCGCCGGGTCGAGCAGGTGTGCCCGTCGGTGGTCTGCGTACTCACCAAGATCGACCGCAACCCGCACTGGTCGCTCACTCAGCGACGCAATCGCGCGCTGCTCGACGGTGCCGGGCTGAACTTCGCGGTGGCTCCCGTCTCGGGTCTGCTGCACCGAGAGGCCGCCGAGCGCGGCGACCAGCAGCGTGATGCCGAGTCGGGCGTGCCCCAGCTCATCGATCACCTGCGGGAATATGTTGTCGCCCAGGCCGATTCGGTGGCCGTGGCGGCCGCGGTGCGCGATATCGCGCTGATCACCGACCAGCTCACCGTCACCCTGCGGGCCGAGTCGGACACACTGCGCGACCCGCGCAGGCGCGCCGAGATCACCCAGCGCCTCGCCGCCGCGCGCACCACCGCCGATCAGCTGCGACAGCGCACCGCCACCTGGCAGGTCACCCTCGTCGACGGCAGCTCCGAGCTCAGCGCCGACATCGAACACGATCTGCGGCACCGGTTGCGCACGCTGGTCCGCGAGGCCGAGGCCGAGATCACCCGCACCGACCCTGCCCGCAAGTGGTCCGATTTCGCCTCCGAACTGGACGCGCGGATCTGTGAGGCGGTCGAGGAGAACTTCGTGATGGCGCATTACCGTGCCGTCGAGCTCACCGAGCAGGTGGCCTCGAAGTTCCCGCCCGACAACCGAACCCCGCCGCTGCCCGAACTGCGGCTGACCAACCCCGGAGAGGTTCTCGAGCCGGTGCAGCCGCTGGAACGGCTCGAAAGTGCCAAAGCCGGTGTGGGACAGCAGCTGCTCACCGCGCTGCGTGGCTCCTACGGCGGCATCCTGATGGTCGGTCTGGCCACCAGCCTGCTCGGGATGTCGCTGGTGAACTGGTATTCCGCCGGCGCGGGTGTGCTGCTCGGTGTGAACGCGCTGTGGGACGACCGCAAGAACCGCAAGCATCGCAGGCAGGCAGAGGCCAAAGTGGCCGTCGCCCGGCTGGCCGACGACGTGATCTTCCAGGTGGGCAAGGAATCGCGCAACCGCCTTCGCTCCCTGCAACGTGTGCTGCGCGACCACTACACCGAGATCGCCGCCGAAGTGGGCCGTACCGCCGACGAGGCCCTGCGCGCCGCCGAGGAGACAGGCCTGCGCTACGGCGACCATCGGGAACTGCGTATCACCGAGATCGACGCGGGCCTGCGCACGGTGGCGGGGCTACGCGCCCGCGCCGAACGCCTCGCCTACTGAGCGGGCGCCCGGTGGGGCGAAACACTGTGTCCGGCACCGGGCGAAGGCATCGGACGCCCCGGTCTCATGAGCGGTGCGAAGGTGAGTGCGCGGGCTGGAACTGACCCGCGTTGCGCTGGTCCTCGGCCCGGATCACGTGGGTCACGGCGTTGATCAGCGCCAAGTGAGTGAAGGCCTGCGGGAAGTTGCCCAGGTGCCGCCCGGTGCGTGAGTCGATCTCCTCGGCGTAGAGGCGCAGCGGGCTGGCCAGTCCGAGCAGCCGCTCACACAGATTGGTGGCCCGTTCGAGTTCGCCGATCTCCACCAGCGCCGAGACCAGCCAGAACGAACAGATCGTGAAGGTGCCCTCCTCGCCCTCCAAGCCGTCGTCGGTGGTCTCGGTGCGGTAGCGCAGCACCAGTCCGTTGACGGTGAGGCGGTCGGCGATGGCGAGCACCGTCGCGCGGATGCGCGGATCGTCGGGCGGCAGGAATCGGGTCAGCACCACCAGCAGCAGCGAGGCGTCGAGCGTGTTGCCACCATAGGTCTGGGTGAAGATGCCCTCCGGGCTGACACCGAATTCGAGGACGTCGTCGCGGATCTCCTCGGCGATCTCGAACCACTCGGCCGCGCGCTCGTGTTGGCCGTGCAACTCCGCCAGCCGGGCGCCGCGATCCAGTGCCACCCAGCACATCACCTTCGACGAGGTGAAGTCCTGCGGTTCGCCGCGGACCTCCCAGATCCCGCGATCGGGTTTGCGCCAGTTCGCGATCGCCGCGTGCACGGTGCGTTCGAGCAGCGGCCACAGCGATTCCGGCACCTGCCCGCGCGATTTCACATGCAGGTACACCGCGTCGAGCATGGTGCCCCAGATGTCGTGCTGGTCCTGGTCGTAGGCGGCGTTGCCGACGCGGACCGGGCGCGCGCCGTCGTAGCCGGACAGATTCGGCAGCTCGTATTCGGTGATCTGCCGTTCGCCGCCGATTCCGTAGAGCACCTGCAGGGGGACCGCGTCCCCGTTCTCGCCGGTGGTGACATCGTCGAGGAAGGCGAAGAAGTCGTTGGCCTCGCGGTCGAGTCCGAGGGTGTACAGGCCCCACAGCGCGAAACTCGCGTCGCGCACCCAGGTGTAGCGGTAGTCCCAGTTACGTTCTCCGCCAGGGGTTTCCGGAAGTGAGGTGGTGGCGGCGGCGAGGAGTGCGCCCGTCGGCGCGTAGGTGAGCCCCTTGAGCGTGAGTGCGCTGCGCTGCAGGTAGCTGCGCCACGGATGGTCGGGGAAATCACCCTGGGTGATCCAGCGCCGCCAGCACTCGGTGGTCGCCCACATCT
>NZ_JBHWZY010000321.1:0-7204 GCF_042727815.1 Nocardia sp. NPDC060220 | reverse complement strand
ACGTGCTGGAAGCCGCCGACCTCGGCACCAGCACCGCCACGGCGGCTCTCGACCGGCTCCTCGCCGCCGTCGCCACGATGATGGCCGAACAGACGCGATTCGACTTCTCCGACAGCGACTCCGCGGCCGACGCCGCACGCCACGTACCGGTCGAGGAAAACCTCGACGCGCTGATCCGGCGCGGCCGCGAGACCGGAGAATTCACGACGGATCTGTCCACCGAATGGCTCGTCGCCGCAACGATCGCGCTCGGCCACGCGGCGGGACAGCAGCTGCGTGGCGGCCGGGTCGACGCGGCCACGGCGGCCACGCAGTTCCGATCGTCGGTTCTGCGCCTGTACGGCGCCGACTGACCGGGCTCGGTCGAATACCGAGCCCGGTCCGCCGAGTACTACGCGGGCAGTCGCGCCTCGATCGCGTCGATGATCCGCGGACGCAGATCCGCGACGCTGACGATGGCGTCCACCGAACCCACCTCGACCGCGCGCTGAATGTTGTGCACGCGGTCGAATTCCGCGGCCACATCGCCCAGCTTCTCCGCGCGCACCGAGGACCGTGTCTCGTCGAGTTCGGCACTCAGCGTCGCGCGGTCGGTGCCGACGGCATTGGCCACCCGGCTTTCCAGCTCCCGCACGCGCAGATCGGCCGCGGTCCTGGCCTTCACCTCACCGGCGAACACCACCGCGGCGGCCGGCGCGCCGCCGAGCACCGAGGCGAACGATCCTTCGAGCGCGAGCACCGTCATGTTCGGGTTCAGCGCCTTCGAGAACACCACGAACGCACCGCCGTGGTAGCGCGAGATCACGCAGAACACGATGGGGCCGTCGAAATTCACGATGGCACGGCCGATTTCGGCGCCGTACTCGAGCTGCAGCTTGCGCATCGATTCGGGCGAGCCGTCGAAGCCGGACAGGTTCGCCAGCACCACCAGCGGCCGGTTACCGCTGGCCGCGTTGATGGCCCGTGCTGCCTTCTTCGACGAACGCGGGAACAGGGTGCCCGCGGTGTAGGTGTCGGGTCCGTCGGTGGACGGGAAGCCGCGTCGCGCCACATTGCGTGACTCGATTCCCAACAGGCACACCGGGATTCCGCCGAGGTGCGCGTCGTGCACCACCGCGGTCTCGGCGTCTGCCATCCCGGCCCAGCGCTCCAGGACCGGGTGGTCCTGGTCGGCCAGTGCCCGCATCACCGTGCGAATGTCGAAGGGCTTCTTGCGATCCGGGTTGGCGTGAGCGGAGAAGATCTCGCCGACGGTGGCGAAGCTGCTGTCCGCCAGCACATGCGGGAAGCTCGAGATGTCGCGGTCGACGGGATCGCCGGTCGCGGCCCGACGCGGCGCCTGCTCCCCCGGGGCGACGTAGGTGTGGTCGTAATGGGCCATCAGCACATCGCGGGCGGCGGACAGGTTCGGCGCCCAGTACTGCGCCTGCCCGTTCGGGCCCATCACCCGGTCGTAGCCGCCGATGCCGAAGTTGTCCTCGGCCGAGACACCGCCGGAGAAGTCCAGCGACTGCTTTCCGGTGAGCACCATGGCCGAGTCGGGCGTCATGACCAGCACACCCTTGGTGTGCATGAGCATGGTGGCCTCGGCATTCCAGTACGGCTGCGCGCCGACGTTGATGCCGGCGACCACGATATTGATCTCGCGACCGTCCTGGGTGAACTCGACGATCCGCTTGAGCGCGGCCGCCACCCAGTCCATGTTCTCGGTACCCGAGGACATCGAGATCCGCGCGCCCGAGGACAGCGCGTACCACTCGAGCGGCACCTGCAGGCTCTCGGCCAGATCCAGCGCGGCGATCACCCGGCGGCATTCCGGCTCCGAGAGCGCGCCGAGGGACTTGGTGGGATCACCGAGCAGCAGCACTCGGGTCACGCCCTGCGGATGCTGCGCGGTCGCTGTGGTCACCACACCGGCGACGATCGCCGCGGTGTTGTGGCCCTTGGGCCGATCGACCGGCACCAGCGCATGGTTCGCGTCGAGATCGTATTCGGCGAAATCGCCCAGCAGCGACGTCAGTTCGTACGGGTACACGGTGTTGCGGGCCGCGGCGCGCAGCACCTTCTGCCGGTATTCGTCCAACGGCTCGACGGGTTCGTCGGTCCGTTCGCCGACCGTCACCTCGGATCCGCCGTCGGGACGGAACGAGATCCGCACGCCGACCTTGGTGAGCTCGCCGGTCTCGGGATCGCGCTGGCGGGCGATGAGCAGGATCTCCTCGAGCCCGGCGCCCGCGGCCGTCGGCAGCACGTGGCCGCCGATGGTCTCGAGCTCCGCGCGGGTGACATCCATGTGCGGCCAGATGTACATCACGATGCGGTTGGTGTTGAGCCGCTTGGCCGAGGGGAACCGCGACTGGGCCCGCCGGATCGAGTCGACGCAGGTGGCGATGGCGCTCTCGGCGGTGGGCAGGGCGACCAACCGGCCGTCGTGATCGCGCAATGCCGCGAGGTCACGGACCTGGGCGAAGGCGATCAGGCGCTCGTCGGAGGGGTTCTCCTTGGCCACGCCGCGGAACAGGTAGACCTCTTCGTCCGAGGACGGCAACCGGGTGAGGTCGAACTTGCGCAACCGCTCCAGCTGCATCCGCTGCGCGATGTAGGGGTGCAGTCCGCGGATCAGCCGTTCCTCGGCCATCCCCGTCACCGACGGACGGAAGGTGAAGTGGTGGTGCATGACCGAACCGCCGCTGCCCGCGACGGTGGCGGTGATCCGGTGCACCTGATTCGGTACCGGGTGCGCGCCCAGCACCTCCTGCAGGGCCGCGGCCATCGCGTCGAAGTCCTCGGGCTGCGATTCCCAGCTGAGGTAGATGTCGGCGTCGATGGAGACGGCGCCGCTCGCCAGTTCGGCGAGCCCGTCCAGTGCGGCGTCGAGCTTGTCGAAGCCGACAGCGGTCGAGACCAGCGTCGAACCGTAGCGTTCGGCCACGACGAACGTGGTGTCGCCGACCTGTTCGGTGCGGACGCCGGTGAGGCCCTTGTTGCCGTAGTAACGCCGGGTCAGCACCTCGAGCATCGAGGTGTGGTCGGGCTTGTCGCGCTCGAGCCGCTGGCCGAGCAACCGCACCAGGGGTTCGGTGCTGCGCACCATTTCGGCGATCCGGGCGCCGCGATCGTCGGCGGCCGGGTTCGCGTCCAGGTAGCTCAGGTGCTTACGGACGTTGGTGTACACGCGAGCGCGGTTGCGGCGCAGCAGCGGCTGGCCGTACCAGGCGTAGACCAGACCGCGGGCGAGATCGGCGATCACCGGGAAACGCACCTGCGTCGCCGCGACGAGACGCTCGAGCGCCAGGCCGACGGGTTCGCGCAGCACCTGGTCGGGCATCGGCTCGGTCAGCCATTCGCGCAGCAGCGCGGTGACGACGGTGACGGTGTCGGTGGGACGCTGCTGAGCGAGGAAGATCCGGAAGACCGCCGCTTCGAGGTCGGGCGTGCGGTCCAGCTCGGTGACGCCGTAGTGGCGCAGCGCCGTGCCGAGTTTGGCCTGGTACGACTCGGGGAGCCCGGCCCGCTCGACATCGAGACTCTGCAGGTAGGTGTGGAAGTACTCACGGGCGCTGTGGACGTGTCCCTGGACGTGATCGTCGTCGGCCGACCGATTGTGGCTCAGCTCGGCGAGATCGGCGAACATCTGCACCAGTTCGAGCTCTTCGGCGAGCGGGCGCAGGCTGTCGGCGACGGCTTCGCGTCGCGCCGTGAGGTAGTCGTCGAGGACGCGGCGGTCGTCGTGCGGGTCCACGTCGAAGCCGAGCAGCAGGCTGCTCAGGTCCTGCAGGCCGCGGGCCACGCGCTCGTGGGCGCGCAATGGTGTTGCCGCGCTGGGCAGATCGAGCTCGACGGTGCCGGTGGTCTCGGCTTCGGCGGCTTCGTCGTCGTCGGCGAGCGGCTCGAGCCGCAGCAGCGGGGCGCCCGCTTCGACCTGGGTGCCGACCGAGACCGCGCATTCCTTCAGCCGGGCCCGGAACGGTGCGCGCAGCACCGTTTCCATCTTCATGCTCTCCAGCACCAGCACGGGCGCTCCGGCCTCGACCTCGGCGCCGACCTCGAGCGGCGTGCCGACGACCAGCGCGGGGGCGGGCGAGCGGACGACACCGCCCTCGTCGCGGCTGATCCGGTGGGTCACGCCGTCGACGTCCACCACATGGGTGGGTCCGTGGGTGCCGGTGATCAGGCGGTAGCGCGTGCCGTTGACGACGATCTGGCCGGTGTGGTGATCGAAACGCTCCAGATCGACATCGGCGGTGCGCAATTCGCCACCGGCCTCGATGCCGACGCGGAAGCGGTGCGCGCCGATCCGGGCCACGCGCACGCGATATCCCGCGCCACGCAGCTTCAGATCCAGCGGCCGTCCGCTCTCGTGCTGCACCTGCGGACGTCCGCCGGACGCGGTCGAGAGCAGTCGATGCCGCTCGACCCGCTCGTCTTCCTCGTAGGCGTCGATCGCGGCCACCGCCAGCGCGACGGTGGAGTGCCGATGGGTCACCAGGCGGCCTTCGCCGCGTACCCGGTCGATCCAGCCGGTGTCGGCGCTGGCGTCGATGACCTCGGGCTGGTCGAGCAGGTCGAGGACGAAACTCTTGTTCGTCGCGCCGCCTTCGATGACGACGCGGGTCTGGGCCATGGCCCGGCGCAGCCGGCCGAGGGCCTCGGAGCGATCGCGGCCGTAGGCGATGATCTTGGCGATCATCGAGTCGAAGTCGGCGGGGATCGTGTCGCCCTGGCTGACGCCGGTGTCGACGCGGATACCGGGACCCGCGGGCAGATCGAGTCGCACGATGCGGCCCGGGGCGGGCGCGAAGTCGCGGTCGGGGTCTTCGGCGTTGAGGCGGGCTTCGATGGCGTGGCCGCGCTCGACCGGCGGCTCGCCCTCGAGCTTGATGCCCGAGGCAACCCGCAGCTGCGCGTGCACCAGGTCGAAACCGGTGGTGAGCTCGGTGATCGGGTGCTCGACCTGCAGGCGGGTGTTGACCTCGAGGAAGGCGAACAGCTGGTCACCGGGGTGGTAGAGGAACTCGACGGTCGCCGCGCCGCAGTACCCGACCGCGATCGCCAGGCGCTCGGCGGAGCCCTTGAGTTCGGCGGTCTGCTCGGCGCTCAGCACGGGAGAGGAGGATTCCTCGATCACCTTCTGATTGCGTCGCTGCACCGAGCAATCGCGCACGCCCAGCGCCCACGCGGTGCCCTGACCGTCGGCGATCACCTGGACCTCGACGTGCCGGGCGCCCGTGACCAGGCGCTCCAGGAAGACGACGCCGCTGCCGAAGGCGCGGGCGGCCTCCTGCTTGGTGCGCTCGTAGGCGTCGACGAGTTCGGCCTCGTTGGTGATCACGCGGATGCCGCGACCGCCACCGCCGGCGGTGGCCTTCAGCATCAGCGGGTAGCCGATCGCGGTGGCCGCTTCGATGGCGTCTTCGACGGTGTCGACCGCGCCCCGGCTCCACGGCGCGACCGGCACGCCGACTTCCTCGGCGATCAGCTTGGCGCCGATCTTGTCACCGAGCTTGCGCATCGCCTCGGCGCTCGGCCCGACGAAGGTGACGCCGATGTGGTCGCACAGTTCCGCGAACGCGGGATCCTCGGCGACGAAGCCCCAGCCGACCCAGGCCGCGTCGGCCTTGGTGGCCACGAGGGCATTCTCGAGGGCTTTGAGATCGAGATACGGGCGTGCCGAGGCCGGACCGAGGTCGTAGGCCATATCGGCTTCCCGGACGAAGGTGGCGTTCCGGTCCACGTCGGTGTGCAGGGCTACGGTTTCGATCGGTAGCCCGGTTGCCGCCGCCAGATCACGGACGGCATGGATGAGGCGCATAGCGGCCTCGCCCCGATTCACGATGGCGATACGGCTGAACACTCGCCGACTCCTTCCATTTACCCAGGACATCGTCCTGCGGGTGAGATTTGCAACTCCCGGTCCGTGCGCAGTCTGCACCCCCGTGCCCCATATACAAGCACCGTGCGCGGGTTACCGGCACGTAGCCAAGGCACGAGCGGCCGCCGAGCACCATACAACCTGACGAACGCGAGCGGCCGGAGGCGCTGAGATGACCGCTGGCAGGCGTCGCGATGCCCGCTGGTTGAACAAGTATCTCCCCTGAGTGAGTGGACGGCCAAGGTCTGCGGTCCCGGACCATCCACTCACTGCGAAATCCTATCAATCATGTTGACCTACAACATATTCGAGGTGGCATCCCACCCGTCCCACCAGGTGCGGGACGCGGGCGGGCCTTCGGCTGTCATCCGTGCCATAACTACGCGCCCGAGATCGTGAGTTCTGCCAGTCGGCGCGCCGAATCAGTCGCGTCGGCACGCGGGCTTCTACCGTCGGGTCCGTGTCAGCAGACTCTTCCGGCAACGCCGCCGCCCCTTCCTATGACTACGACGTCTTGATCGTCGGATCCGGGTTCGGTGGCAGCGTCACTGCCCTGCGCCTGGTGGAAAAGGGATACACCGTGGGTGTCCTCGAAGCCGGTCGCCGGTTCGCGGACGCGGACTTCGCCGCGACCAACTGGGATCTGCGCCGGTATCTGTGGGCCCCACGGTTGGGTTGCTACGGCATCCAGCGCATTCACCGCCTGCGCGACTGCTTCATCCTGGCAGGCGCCGGGGTCGGCGGTGGTTCGCTCAACTACGCGAACACCCTGTACAAACCCGGATCGGCGTTCTTCGGCGACCGGCAGTGGGCCGATATCACCGACTGGGACGCCGAGCTCAGCCCCCATTACGACCAGGCCCGCCGCATGCTCGGCGTCGTGCGTAATCCGCATATGACTCCGGCCGACACGATCATCGAGTCGGTAGCCGACGAGATGGGAGTCGGTGACACCTTCGTCCCGACCCCGGTCGGGGTGTACTTCGGCGAACCCGGCCGGACCGCTGCCGACCCCTACTTCGGCGGCGTCGGTCCCGCGCGCACCGGCTGCATCGAGTGCGGGGAATGCATGACCGGCTGCCGTCACGGCGCCAAGAACACCCTCGTCAAGAACTACCTCGGGTTGGCGGAGCGGGCCGGCGCCGTGGTCTCGCCGATGACCACGGTGACCGCGATCCGGCCCCGACCCGACGGCAGCTGGCTGGTCGACACCGAACGCACCGGGAGCTGGATCCGCAAACACCGTGCCACCCGGTCGGCGCGACATGTCGTCCTGGCCGCGGGCACCTGGGGCACCCAGCACCCTGTGGAACAGGTGCTCCACCAGGCGGG
>NZ_JBHWZY010000320.1:0-7210 GCF_042727815.1 Nocardia sp. NPDC060220 | reverse complement strand
GTGTACCAGGACAGACGGGTGTCGATCCAGTACTTGTGCCACTCCACGTCCTCGCCCGGCTTGACGAAGAACTCCATCTCCATCTGCTCGAACTCACGCGTGCGGAAGATGAAGTTGCCCGGCGTGATTTCGTTGCGGAAGCTCTTGCCGATCTGGGCGATGCCGAACGGCGGCTTCTTGCGCGCGGTCTCCTGGACATTCTTGAAGTTGACGAAGATGCCCTGCGCCGTCTCGGGACGCAGATAGTGCATGCCCTCTTCGTCGTCGACCGGGCCGAGGAAGGTCTTGAGCAGGCCGGAGAAGTTACGCGGCTCGGTCCACTTGCCGGGCTGGCCGGTGTCGGGATCGTTGATGTCGGCCAGGCCGTTGGCGGGCGGGTGGCCGTGCTTGGCCTCGTAGGCCTCGATGAGATGGTCGGCGCGGTAACGCTTGTGCGTGTGCAGCGACTCGACCAGCGGATCGGAGAAGGTGGCCACGTGGCCCGAGGCCTCCCAGACCTGGCGCGGCAGGATCACCGAGGAGTCGAGACCGACGACATCGTCGCGGCTGGTGACCATGGTCCGCCACCACTGCCGCTTGATGTTGTCCTTCAGTTCGACGCCGAGCGGACCGTAGTCCCACGCCGACTTGGTGCCTCCGTAGATCTCACCGCACGGGTAGACCAGACCCCGGCGCTTGGCGAGGTTGGCAACGGTGTCCACCTTCGACTTGGGTGCCACGCGAGATTTCTCCATCCACTGCGAGTCGGAATTGTTCGGCATGCCGTACCGGTGTTCGATGCGGCCTACCGTACGTAAGTGGGTCCAGCGTATCGGGACGCGTCCAGTGGGTTTGCAGCAGCCGAGGTGTCCGCGCGGCGCGTCATTTGACATGCGCAATTATGCATATCAAAATGGAATCTGTTTCCATTAAGGAGTTGGTTGATGACCACCGAGGCCGCGCCCGCGCACCCGCACAACCCGTACCACTCCCCCGCCCCCGCCGCCGTGCCGTCGCGCACGGTCCTGGAGGACGCGGGCGAGCTGCTGCGGGCACTGGCCGCGCCGGTCCGCATCGCCATCGTGCTGCAGTTGCGTGAGTCGCCGCGCTGCGTGCACGAGCTGGTCGACGCACTCGGCGTCACCCAGCCGCTGGTCAGCCAGCATCTGCGCATTCTCAAATCGGCGGGCGTCGTGCACGGCGAACGCTCGGGCCGCGAGGTGCTCTACGAACTCGTCGACGACCATCTGGCGCATATCGTGGTCGATGCCGTCGCCCATGCCGAGGAAGGGTAATCCGTTGGCAGACAACACCTCCGCGAAGCAGGTCGGGGTCCGCAGCACCCGCCAGCGCAGTGCCATCTCGGCCCTGCTCGACAATATCGACGAGTTCCGCTCGGCGCAGGAATTGCACGACGAGCTGCGCAAACGCGGCGAGGGCATCGGCCTGACCACCGTCTACCGGACTCTTCAGTCCCTGGCCGACGCGGGCATGGTCGACGTGCTGCGCACCGACACCGGCGAATCCGTCTACCGCCAGTGTTCGAGCGGCCACCATCACCACCTGGTGTGCCGCCAGTGCGGGCGCACCGTCGAGGTCGAGGGCCCGACGGTCGAGGCATGGGCCGAGACCATCGCGAGCGAACACGGCTTCACCGAGGTGAGCCACACACTCGAGATCTTCGGCACCTGCCGCGAGTGCGTGCGCAGCCGAACCGATGCGGCGAGAGACGAACCCGCATCCGTGTGACTCACATCACATGATGGAACCTTCGCTTCGCGAGCCCCGTCCAACCTTCACGAAGGGACCGGCCCGCACGGGCGCGTAGTCCTCTCGGCAGTGAAGGAGCGGGCATCGTGAGCGGGACCCTGGGCGTCGAGCCCGATCAGTTGACGACGATGGCGACGACCTGGCGTCGGGAGGCGGCCGAAGTCGACGCACTGAGCTGGACGGCCGCGAGCGAGGCGACCGGCGACGGCAATGACGTGCTCGCCGCCGTACGCGGGCTGTCCGACCCGGCTTCGCAGGCCATGGACTCGATCGCGACCCGGTACACGACGCTGGCCGACCTCGTCGACAAGTTCTCCGCCGATATCCAGGCAAGAGACGCCGAGACCGCGGGCGAAATCGGAAAGCTCGGTACCCGCTGATGCGGCCGACCATCCCCCAACTCGACACCTGGAATCTCGAGGGCCTGCACCGCGCCGGGGAAGCCGCCCGCGCCAACGCCGACATCCTCTCGAACTCCGTCGACGACTGCTCGCGCGCGATCTCGGCCGCGGGTAGCTGGTACGGACAGACCAAAGACGCGGCCTCGCGGCGCATCGATGAGGAAGTCGATCACGGCTACGAGGTGCGCACCGTGCTGCTCCGTGTGGCCGACGACGCCGAAGACGCCTACCAGGGCCTGAAACACGCCAAAACCTATGTGCTGGAACAGAAGAGCCTCGCCGTCGGGCAAGGTTTCGTGGTCGCGCCCGACGGCCGGGTGACCCATTTCGATCCGGAAGAGGAGGGCGCCGCAGGAGTTTTCCAGCTCAACCTGCTCAGCGGGCTGGACGAGCTCGAACGCCTCGACAACCTGTTCGGCGCCAGGCTGCGGGAATCGATGGGCGACCTCGGGGCGATGCGCGACGGGCAGCCCGACATCACCCTCGTCGACGGTTCGATGCGGGATCCGGACGCGGTCGCGATCCAGCTGGCGTCGATGTCGCCGGACGATCGGGCGACCTTCCTGGCCGGGTTGAGTCCCGAAGCGCAACGTCAGCTGGTGATCGCGGCGCCGGAGAAGCTGGGAAATCTGAACGGCGTGCCGTTCGTGATGCGGATCGAGGCCAACGAGATCAATGTCCGCAACGCGCTGACGTCGGAGAAGGCCAAGCCGAATCGAGACGAATCGCGGGTGAAGCAGCTGGAAGCGATGCTCGCGCCCATCCCGAATCCCGAAGGTGCGGGCACGCTCGACACCACCGCCGCCGCGACCGGCGAAACAGCGACACCGCAGCTGGGCATGGTCGACCGCAAGTTCGTCATGTTCAGCACCGAGGGCAACGGGCGGATGATCGAGATGGTCGGCGAGATGAAGTCGGGCGCGCCCGGTGTGGGGGTGTATGTGCCCGGCACCAGTACGAATCTCAACGGCTCCGGGTCGAATCACGTGGCCGCATGGAATCTCGCCGATCAGACGGGCGGCCCGATTTTCCTGTACATGGAGGGCGACTTCCCGCAGAGTCTGACCAGCCTTTCCGACGGGGCGCCGAGCCCGAAATTCGCCGCGGACATGGCGCCTCGGCTTGTCGACTTCGGCCGCGAAATCGACCGGGAAGTCGGTGCGACCGCGCCGGGAACGCCGGTTTCCTATGTGGGACATTCCTACGGCGGTTCGATCGTCGGCTCGGCCGAGCAGTTGGGTCTGCGCGCTGACCGCATCCTGCACGCTTCTTCGGCGGGCACCGGCGTTTTCGACACGGGCTGGAACAACCCGAACCCGAGTGTCCAGCGGTATTCGATGACGGCACCCGGCGACCTGATCGGGGTGGTGCAGTCGTATCCCGAAGGCGGACTCAGCATTCCGGGCGCATTCACGATTCCCGGAAACCCCCACGCGTCCGCCGAATTGGGCGGTGATCCCGACGAGGTACCCGGCGTAACACGACTCGATACCGGCTTCTACAGCGACACCTCCCGAAACCACCCCACCGAGGTCGTCTTCGGTACCGACGGGCACGGAAAGTACTGGGACGACCCGAGATCGACAGCGTTTCAGAACATCGTCGGCGTTATCGAAGGATCGACCGCGACCGCGTATGTCGAACGAGGAATCGAAACACCGTACGTCGACATCGGTTTGGGAGACAACGGCGACGGCGGCAAGGAGGGGTTCGACGCAGCGAAGGCAGCTGCTGCCGCTCGCCTCGCAGCAGCCCTCGGCAATCCCGACCTCGACCCGTACGCCGATCCCCGCATCACCGACAATGCCGATCCCGGCCGAACGATCGACATCAAATGACGAAAACAACGATCGTGGCCTGCATCCTGATGATCACTGCGGGCGTCACGGGATGCAGTGGTTTCATCCACGAAGGTCCGACCAACCAGCGGATCAAAGACACCACGGGGCTGACCGTCGCCGAGGCAGGCGCGATTGTCGAGCGCAATTTCGAGCTCATCTGGCCGCAGAAGGGCCCCGTCGAGATCGCGAATCTGACCTCACCGGGCACAGGCTGCCGAACGAACCCGAACTCTCTGATGTCCGAGGGTCCGCCGTGGCGGCCCCGGTACACGATGGAGGAAGTGAACCCGCCCCAGGAGTTCATCGACCGAGCGATGGCGAATCTCGAAGCGATGACCACACGCGGCTTCACCCTCGTACCGAGCCAGCGGCCCGACAACGACCCGGTGAACCGGCTCTACCGCGACTCGACCGGCTACACCGTCGCATCGTTCCGGGATACCTCCGTTGGGCCGAGGAAAGAGGTGCGGTTCTCGATGACCGCGTCCTCACCCTGCGCGGCGGAGTAGGCGTGACCTTTCGCGATGCGTATCAGCGTGACTACGATCTTCGGAGCGGGGACGTCATGAACGGGCACCGGTTCTGTGGGAGGGACGAAGACATGGCAGTTCGAGGTGCGGCGGCGAGGGTGTTCGGCGTTGTCGCGGTGGCGGGGTTGGCTGTCGTGGGGTGCGGTGATGGGGAGCAGGGAACGGCTACTCCGCAGACGAGCGGTGTGAGTGTGGCGGCGAGTCCTACTTCGGTGGATGCCGAGGCGAAGGTGTGGGATCCGTGTTCGTTGCCGGATTCGGCTGTCAGCGACGTAGGCCTGAACGTCCAGAGCAAGAAGAAAGATGTTGCGGGTGTGGACTTCACAGGGTGGAAGGTCTGCAGCTGGATGGATCCGGGTAAGCAGTTCAGCCTGGCAGTCATGTCGTCTGAACACACCTTGGCGGAATCTCGGGCACGTACAGATTTTTCGGACTGGAACTCGCTTACCGTCGGATCCCGCGACGCGCTCGAGTTCCGGCAGGCCGGAGCATCACACGACCTGTCATGCTTCGTCGCCGTCGAAGTACCCGCCGGATCGGTCATGTTCAGGTTCCAGAATCGTGTCAGCGCCGACAATCCTCTGCCTCCATGTCCTGAGGCACGTCGATTGAGCGCCGGTCTGGCCCGATACCTTCCAACGGCTTGAGGGAGTGATCGCAATTGCACCTCAGCATCGACCCCGCCGAGTGGAATCAGCTCCTGAGCCATGCGAATGCCGGGGAGCTCTCTCTGGACCCCGAGGTCGGCAAGGATCTCGACCGCGTGTGCGATGAACACCTGGACCGACTCGAAGAGGTCTTCGAGCAAGTAGCAATCGTCAGTGCGATTTCCGGTTTCGGCGACTTCAACTCAGGTCGGACGTTGGAGCGGAAGTTCTCCTTGACTGCGTCCGGAGGAGACCGTCCACTGGACGACGTCCTCAAGAAGCACATCGAAGCGGTCAAGACCGCGAAAGAGGTTGTGGCCAAGGCGATTGCGAACTTCGTCGCCCAAGACGAAGCGACCGGCGCCGAGATCTCCGCGACAGGAGAACACCTGTGACCTACGAGGACTACAAGAGCAAGGTGATCGCAGCTCAGGAGCAGTGGAATACCGAGCGGGCCAAGATCTACGACCGCCAGCTCGCCGGCAACTACGCCACGATCTTCGGCGGCGACATCCAACCCCCGCACATCACCACCCCTGACAACTACGACAGCATGACGCTCGAGCAGATGCAGGCGGCGGTCGCGGCGATGGAACCACAGCTGGTCGATGACGCGGTAACCGCGTGGGCGAATATCGGTGGCGCGCTGATGGGCACCTTCACCGGGTTCAACCAGCAGTTCGCCCGCACCGTCACCGGCGCGGGCGGCCACGGCGGATGGACGGGCGCGGCAGCTTCCGCCGCCGTCGCGGCCGTGAACAACTATGCGCAGCAATCGATTCCACTCTCTCAGGCCGCGACTGCGATCAGCCTCAAACTGACCGAGATGCGCACCGGGATCGAGCAGACCCAAGCGTTGATGCCCGGCCTCACCGAGCGCACCAACGTCACCGGCAAGTCGTTGCCCGCCGACGGTGTGATGAAGGTCGACGATCACAACCGCGACGAAGCCACCCAGGAGGGCAGGCGGATCTTGCGCTCCGTGTACAGCCAGGTCGCCGGCCAAACCGACAACGGCGTTCCCTTCTTGCCGACCGCGCCGACCATCGCCGACGACGGTGGACCGGGCAGCAACAGCGAGACGAATGCCGTGGACAGTCAAGGTGGTTCGACCGCAGCTGGCAACGAAACCGAAGACCCGGCAGCGGGAACGAACGGCGACAGCGCGACACCCGAGGGTGCCGCTACCGAACCGCCTTCCACCACAACCTCTTCGACAGACGCGGGCTCGACCACACCCCAGAGCGCCACCACCACACCGCAATCCACCACCCCCACCACAACAGCTCCGAACACCACCGCGCCGACCAACGCTGGTGCAACTACGCCAGGCGTCGGCACACCCGGTGTCGGCGCCCCGGGCACCGGCGCCCCTGGCTCCGGCAGACCCACCGGCAACGGGCCCGGCGGATCTGGCACCCCACGCGGCAGCGGCACCCCGACCAGCGCCACTCCCGGCCGAAGCACCCCTGGCACCCCGTCCCCCGCTGCCGCGGCAGCAACCGGAACCCGCGCGGGCACCACCTCCGCCACCGGTCGCGGCGCAGCGGGCGTGGGCGGCATGGGCGCACCGGGCACAGGTCGCGGCAACTCCGACGACGAACGAACCAAGGACATCCCCGACTACCTGATCACCCAGGAGAACGGTGACCTCCTGCTCGGCGCGGACCAGATCAGGACCGTGCCCCCGGTGATCGGCGGAGACGACGACAGTGCACCGCGCTGAATTCACCGGCATCGAATTCGAGATCCTGTGGTCCGGCTACGGCCGTGACCGCCTCCCCTATCCGCTCCAATACCGCACCGACATCGCCGAATTCGACGAGCTGAAGCAGCACCGGGAAGCCGCGGTGGACGCCCTCCTCCGCAAATACGACCCGGCGGTGGAACGCGCCCTCGCCGTTCTGCTCGACCCCGATGCCAGGGTCGAATCCAAAGGCTATGTGGGACAGGACAACGCGAACATCATCCGCTTCCACGGCGCGATCCGCGGCACGGTCGGCGCCACCCTGCAACAGGCGCCGGGCGCCGGGGAGGACACC
>NZ_JBHWZY010000319.1:0-7219 GCF_042727815.1 Nocardia sp. NPDC060220 | reverse complement strand
GGTGGTCACCGCTTTCGCGCCCGATGTGTGGATCCTGGTCGTCGGCCGGGTGATCGGTGGTCTCGGTGTCGGTGTGGCCTCGGTCATCGCCCCCGCCTACATCGCCGAGACCTCGCCCGCGCGGATCCGCGGCAGGCTCGGATCACTGCAACAGCTGGCCATCGTGCTCGGCATCTTCCTGGCCCTGCTGGTGGACTACGTGCTCGCCCACCTCGCCGGTGGCGCGAGCGAGATCCTGTGGTTCGGGCTCGAAGCCTGGCGCTGGATGTTCTTGTCCATGGTGGTACCCGCCGTGGTCTACGGCGTATTGGCCTCCACGATCCCGGAGTCGCCGCGCTACCTGGTCGCCACGCACAAGATCCCCGAGGCCCGGCGCGTGCTGTCGATGCTGTTCGGTGAGAAGAACCTCGAGCTCACCATCGGCCGGATCGAGGAGAGCCTGCGCAGCGATACCAAGCCGTCCTGGAAGGACCTGCGCCGACCGGCGGGCGGGCTCTATCCCGTCGTGTGGGTGGGGCTGATGCTGTCGGTGTTCCAGCAGGCGGTGGGCATCAACGTGATCTTCTACTACTCGAATGTGCTGTGGGAGGCCGTCGGCTTCGAGGAATCCCAGTCGTTCCAGATCAGCGTGTTCACCTCGGTGGTCAACATCGCCACCACGATCGTCGCGATCATGCTCATCGACAAGGTGGGCCGCAAACCGTTGCTGCTGACCGGCTCGATCGGAATGACCGTCACCCTGGCCACGATGGCTATCTGCTTCGGCGGCGCCGACCAGCTGCCCGACGCCGAAGGCGTCATGGAGCCACACCTGACCGGTGCGCTCGGTCCGATCGCGCTGGTCGCGGCCAACCTGTTCGTCGTGTTCTTCGGCATGAGCTGGGGCCCGGTGGTGTGGGTGCTGCTCGGGGAGATGTTCCCCAACCGGATCCGTGGCGCCGCGCTGTCGCTCGCGGCGGCCGGCCAGTGGGCGGCGAACTGGGCGATCACCGTCTCGTTCCCCAGCCTGAAGACCTTCTCGCTCGGCTTCGCCTACGGAATGTACGCGGTGTTCGCGCTGCTGTCGCTGGGCTTCGTCGCCAAGTTTGTGCCCGAGACCAAGGGGATGTCGCTCGAGGACATGGACGAGGCCGCCGGCTACGAACGGCCCATCGCCAGCGCCTGACCCCGCCCGAAGCGACACCGGCTCGACCACGTCGTCACCATCGCAGTGCGGTCATCGATCACCCTTCGACCAGGAAGGCTGCGTGATGCATTCGGCCTACGGCTACCCAGCGCAGACGAACCGGGCATCGCGCGCGGTCCGCGGCGGTGAGACGGGCAACGCCCGGACCCACACGAGCGAGACCACCTCGTGGACGGTGGTCGAGGACGCCTGGAACCCGCAGCGCGCCAACTACTTCGAGACGATGTTCACCATCGGCAACGGGCGCCTGGGTACCCGTGGCTCGCTCGAGGAACGGCACACAGGGGCGTTGCCGGGCACGTTCATCGCCGGTGTCTACGACGCCTACGACTCCCCGGTCATCGATCTGGTGAACGCGCCGGACTGGCTCGACAGCGAGGTCTTCGTCGACGGTCTGCGCCTGGACACCGAGTCCGTGCAGGTGGTCGCGCATCGTCGTGCACTGGACCTGCGCAGTGGAGTCCTGCACCGCGACACCGTGTTCCGGCTGCCCAGCGGCGCGCGGGCCAGGCTGCGGACCGAGCGGTTCGCCAGTACCGCCGACCGTGATCTGTGCTGTCTGCGGATCGAAGTGACGTGCCTGGATTACGCGGGGGCGGTCACGGTGCGGACCGGTATCGACGCGAACCGGCGCAATCTCGAACGGTTGCCGACCTACCACGAACAGACGGCATTCGGCTACGAACGCAAGTGGGACAAGTGGGCCAAGTCCACGCACCTGGTGTCGGTCGGTGCGGGATTCGACGGTGAGGTCGGCGTCATCGAAAGCCGCACCATCGACAGCGGGGTCGACCTGGCCTATGCCTTCACCTGCTCGGCCGACAGCGGGCAGCGTCGCCAGCGGGTCCGCCACGACGGCATCGAGGTGCAGTGGCATTTCGACGTGGGCGCAGACGAAACCGTGCGGGTGGACAAGCTCGTCGGTATCGCCACCAGTCGCGACTATCGAGCGGTGCGCCCACCTCGGGCGCGCGCACTCGACACCGTCGCGCGCGCAGACTCGTTCGATACCGCCGCCGCGGCCAACCGGGCGGCGTGGGAGGGGATGTGGGCCGCCGCCGATTGCGAAGTGGTCGGCGACGATCGGGTGACCCAGGCGCTGCGGTTCGCGATCTATCACCTGCTCATCGCCGCGGACCCCGACGATCCGACCGTGAGCATCGGCGCGAAAGCGCTGTCCGGCGAGGGCTATCGCGGGCATGTCTTCTGGGATACGGAGGTGATGCTGCTGCCGTTCTTCCTGTTCACCCGGCCGCGCGCCGCCCGCGCGCTGCTGGGCTACCGCCACCACACCCTGCCCGGCGCGCGGGAAGTCGCCGCCGACAACGGAACCGGCGGCGCGCGCTATCCGTGGGAATCGGCCGATACCGGCCGCGAGGAGTGTCCGCAATACACCCCGGACGGGAAGGACCGTTTCTACACCCGCGAAGAAGAACTGCACATCACCGCCGATATCGCCTACGCGATCATGCGCTACGCCGCCGTCACCGGCGATGACGACTACCTGTTCGGGGAAGGCTCGGAGATCCTGTTCGACACCGCTCGATTCTGGGTGCAGCGGTGCGTCGAGGACGGCGATCGGCTCGCCATCCGGACGGTGATGGGACCGGACGAGTTCCACTCCCACGTCGACAACAACGCGTTCACGAACAGGCTGGTGCACTGGCATCTTCAGCAGGCGGCGGCGGTGTACGAACGGATGTCGCGGGAACGGCCCGAGCGGGTGCACGAGCTCATGGCCTCGATCGGGCTGGAGGCGGGTGAACCAGCCCGGTGGCTCGCCACCGCGGACCGGCTGCGGGCGCCGACCGATCCCGACTGCGGTGTCATCGAGCAATTCGACGGTTATTTCGATCGCACGGTGGTGCCCATCGTCGACTGGGACGACAACGGCATGCCGCGACTTCCGGTCGGCTACAGCCCTTTCGACTGCGAGACCACCTCGCTGCTCAAACAGCCCGATGTGGTGATGCTGCTGCACATGCTGCCCGACGAATACTCCCCGGCCACCCGGCGGTTGAACTACGAGTTCTATGAGCAGCGCACGATGCACAAGTCGTCGCTCAGCCCGTCGATCCATGCGATCGTGGGGTTGCAGGTGGGCGATTGCCGCACGGCGGAACGGTATTTCGAGCGGTCGGCGTTCGTCGATCTCGACGACAACCAGGGCAATACCGAAGAGGGAATCCACATCGCGTCGGCGGCGGGCACCTGGCAGGTCGCGACGCACGGCTTCGGTGGATTGCGCGCCGACGTCGACGGATTACGTTTCGCACCCGCGCTTCCGGCGTCCTGGCAACGGTTACGGTACGCGGTGCACTGGCGGGGTCGGTCGGTGCGGGCCGATCTCGGGCACCGGGACGCGCGCTTCGAGCTGGTCGGTGCGGGGCCATCGGTGGAGATCACGGTGTGGGGTCGGCCGGTGACACTCGAACCCGGTGTCGTGGTCGAGGTCGGGGCGCCATGACCGGCGTCTTCGACGCGCAGGCAGTGCTGTTCGATCTCGACGGCGTCCTCACCGACACCGCGGCGGTGCATCGGCGGGCGTGGTCGGCGCTGTTCACCGAGTTCTTGCCCGCCGTCGCGCCGGAAGCCGCCCCTTACACCGATGCCGACTACTTCGCGCTGGTGGACGGCAAAGCGCGTGCGGCGGGCGTGCGGTCGGTGCTCGCCTCGCGCGGCGTGAGCGTGCCCGACGGTGAGCTGGACGATCCACCCGGCGCGCAGACGGTGCACGGGTTGGGCAACCGCAAGAACGTCCGTTTCACCGAGATCATCCGTGGTGACGGTGTCGAGGTGTTCGACGGGTCGTTGCGCCTGGTCGACGCGCTCGCCGCCGCCGGTGTCCCGATGGCGGTGGTGTCGAGCTCGCGCAATGCGGTGCTCGTGCTGGACACCGCCGGCCTGCTGGGCAGGTTCACGATGGTGATCGACGGTGTGGTCGCCCACGACGAGCGCCTCGCGAGCAAACCGGCGCCCGACATGTTCCTCACGGCCGCGCGGGGTCTGGGCGTGGATCCGGTGCGCACGGTGGTGATCGAGGACGCGGTGTCGGGGGTCGAAGCGGGGCGCCGGGGCGGATTCCGGGTGATCGGGGTCGACCGGGGGACCGGCGCCTCGGCCTTGTGGGCCGCCGGTGCCGACGTCGTCGTCAGCGATTTGGCGGATCTGCTCGAAGACCAAAGGGATCGGCGCAGGTCTGCCGTGTCGGGGGAGATCTGAGTTACTCGACTTGAACTGAACGAGCTTCCGGGTCGGGCAAGTATTCACGCTCGCCGACATGCGCGCGACCGACGGACGATCCGTGGGCCGCGCCCATTAGGCTGCGGCGGCGTCACGATCATGTCAGTGTGCTTCGATCAGGTCAGTTGTCCAATAGAGCCATTACCCAGAAGGTGACCATGCACGATCAGTTCTCGTCCGGAATCGGCCGTCGTGAAGTTCTGGCAGGCGCCGCCGGTGTCGTCGCGGGCCTGTCGCTGGTGGGGCTCACGCCCGCCGCGGCGGTGCCTGCCGAAGTGCCCAAGTTCACCCCGCAGGCCGGGCGTAACGTGCGGGTGCTGGTCACCGGCGACGCGGGCACCGGCACCCGCACCCAGTGGGCGGTAGCCGACGCGGCACGCGCATTCCACGCACGCCGGCCGTTCTCGCTCGCGGTGGGCCTGGGCGACAACATCTACGACACCGGACCCAACGGGCCCGACGACGAACAGTTCGCCACCAAATTCGAGAATCCCAATGCGGGACTGGACATTCCGTGGGCGATGGTGCTCGGCAACCACGACACCAGCTCGGTGTTCCCCGGCGACGGCGGCTGGCTGGCACGCGGCAACTTCGAGGTGGCCTACCACGCGAAGTCACAGCGCTGGTGGATGCCGAGCCGCTACTACTCGGTGCGCGTGCCCGAACAGAACCCGGTCGTGGAGTTCTTCGTGCTCGACATCAACCCCCTCGCGGCCTACATCCCGCCGTTCCTCGACCCCTACTGGGCCGTCGACGGGCCGTACATGAACGAACAGCGCGCCTGGCTCGACAGCGCGCTCGCCGAGTCCACCGCGCCGTGGAAGATCGCCTGCACCCATCAGGCCTACATCAGCAACGGCCCACACGGCGACGCGGGCAACTACGAGGGCCTGCCGGTCGAACCGATCAACGGCGTGCACGCCAAGCGCTTCTTCGAAGACCACGTGCTGGGCAAGGTGTCGTTTCTGCTGTCGGGCCACGACCACACCCTGCAGGTGCTCGAACCCACACCGGCGACCAAGGGCACCCGCCAGATCGTGTCGGGCGCGGCGGGCAAGACCGCGGGCGGTCAGCCGCGGCTGACGAGCGGTGCGCACAGCGCGCTGTTCGAAACCCAGCACGAACTGGGTTTCATGGTCTTGGACCTCACCGCCGACTCGGTGAACCTGACGGTGCTCACCGTCGACCCGGCCTCGGGCGCGAGCACCGAGGTCTTCGACCGGCGACTGGGCTGAGCGCGACCGGGTGCAGAAAACGCGGTGGCGGGAGGATGATCGGTGGATGGGCTTCTACACCGACCGGATCCTCCCGCACCTCACCGACAAAGTCTGCGGCGTCGCCCAGAACGGGCCGCTGCGCGAGCGAACCTGCGCCGGGTTACACGGCGAGGTGCTCGAAATCGGGTTCGGGTCGGGCAACAACATCGGGTTCTATCCGGCCGCGGTCGAGCGGGTCAGCGGGGTCGAACCCGCCGATACCGCGTGGAAGATCGCCGCGAAACGTGTCGCGGGCAGCTCGACCCCGATCGAACGCGCGGGCCTGGACGGCCAGTCGCTGCCGTTTCCCGACGCCACCTTCGACACCGCCCTGTCGACCTTCACTTTGTGCACCATCCCCGACATCGCGGCGGCACTCGCCGAGATCGGCCGGGTCCTGCGCCCCGGCGGCACCTTGCACTTCGTCGAACACGGACTCGCGCCGGAGGAATCGGTGCAGCTCTGGCAGCATCGCCTCGACCCGATCCAGCAGAAGATCGCCGGCGGGTGTCACCTCTCGCGCGACATCGCGGGACTGATCACCGAAGCGGGTTTCGAGATCACCGAACTCGACCGGTTCTATCAGCCGGGCGCCCCGAAAGCGTGGGCGGCGTTGTCCCTCGGCGTCGCGCGTTCTTCCTGAGAACAGCTGATCACCACGATCGGACCAGCGGGGCGTCATGCTCGCGCCGCTGCCATTCGGCGGTGAGACGTCCCAGCCTCTGCGGTGCGGCGATGCTGCGCATGCCGGCGATCTTGTCCGCACGCATCTCCAGGATCGCGACGCCGAGGACTCGATCGCCGAGCGTGACGAGCACGGCCGGGCAGCCGTTGGCCACAACCGCGTGGATCGACGGCGAGCCACCGGCGAGGCGTCGCTTGGCCGGGCTCGGTGTGAAACCGGCCCGCACCGCGGTGGCCAGGCGTTGCGGGCTCGCGTAGCGGATGAGCTTCGCGGCCGAGCCGCCGACGCCGTCGGAGATTCCGGTCGCGTCGTCGGTCAGCAGCGCGACCAGCCGATCGGTGCGACCCGAGGTGGCGGCCTCGATGAACGCCTGGACGACCCGGCGGGCGGCGCCGTGGTCGATGTCGATGGTGGTGCGCGCGGCGGTGATCCGCCCTCGCGCACGGTGCAGGTGTTGCTGACTCGCCGACACGGTGAGGTCGAGGATGCCGGCGATCTCGGCATGCCGGTATGCGAAGGCCTCGTGCAGTACGTACACGGCGCGTTCGGTCGGCGACAACCGTTCCATGAGCGTCAGCACCGCCAGGGTCACCGATTCGCGCTGCTCGACGGTGTCGGCGGGCCCGAGCATCGGGTCGCCGTCGAGCAGCGGTTCGGGCATCCAGGCGCCGACCGCACGCTCGTGGCGCGCCTTCGCCGAGCGGAGCCGGTCCAGCGCCAGATTCGTGACGATCTTGGTCAGCCACGCCTCCGGCACCTCGACATAGTCGCGGTCGGCGGCCTGCCACCGCAGGAACGCGTCCTGGACCGTGTCCTCGGCGTCGGCGGCCGAGCCGAGCAGACGGTAGG
>NZ_JBHWZY010000318.1:0-7222 GCF_042727815.1 Nocardia sp. NPDC060220 | reverse complement strand
GGTCGTAGTACTCGAGGTTCACGTCGAGATAGGGATGGATCAGCTTGTCCTTGATGAACTGCCAGATGATCCGGGTCATCTCGTCGCCGTCGAGTTCTACAACGGTGCCTTCAACCTTGATCTTGGACATGGATCTTCGTGTCCTCCTCGGTGGGTGCCCTTATTGCACGGCTAGGCGAACACGCTTGTGAGCGGACCCCAGCAGTTCCAACAGACAACGTATATGCCCCGCGTTGTCTGCGGGACGTGTGGTGCAAACAAGACGAGCGTACTGCTGTCCCCCACCTCACCGCGACGGGAGGCCCCACTGTGCGGGACAGCCCTCCCGGCCCGCCTGTCATCACCCGATCGGGCCTTGACCGGCTACTGAGTGGTAACAAGAGGCCCGCGCCGTAGCGCGGGCCTCGTCGAGAAGGTCAGACCGCGACGGGTATCGCGGCCGCGTGTTCGTCGCCTTCGATCAGGTTCTCCGGCTTGTCGCGGATCATCACCGCGATCACCACGGCGGCGGCGAGGAAGAAGCCGGCGCCGATATAGAACGCGACGTCGTAGCTGTAGATCGAGGCGCGTTCGATCAGGTGGTCGACGGTCGGGTTGTCGGTGACGTAGTTCTCGGCGGCCTGCACCGACAGGGTGGTCAGCAGGGCGGTGCCGACGGCGGTGCCGACCTGCTGGGCGGCGTTGAGCAGGGCGCTGGCGACACCGGAGTCCTCGGCGTCGACCTGATGCAGGGCCACGGCCTGCATCCCGACGAACAGCGGGCCCATCCCGAGCGCCATCAACAGCTGCGCGGGCAGCACGCTCAGCGCGTACCCGTCGCCGTAGCTCAGTTGTGCCAGCCACAGCAGTCCCACGACGCCGAGCAGCGCGCCGACCACCATGAGTGGACGCGGCCCGAACTTGGGCATCAGCGAACTGGTGATGCCCGCCGCGATCCCGATGCCCACGGGGAACGGCAGGAACGCGATCCCGGCCTTCAGCGGCGAATAGCCCAGGGTGTTCTGGTAGTAGAAGCTCAGGAACAAGAACATGGCGAACATCGCGATCGGGATCAGCAGCGCGGCCAGCAAAGCGCCGCCGCGATTGATCTCACCCGGAATTCGCAGTGGCAGCAGCGGGTTCGCCGAGCGCGCCTCGATGAAGACGAACGCGATGAGCAAGGCGAAGCCGGCCCCGAGCAGGCCGAGGGTGCTGCCCGCCAGCCAACCGTGTTCGGCGGCGCGACTGAATCCGTAGACGATCGACACCAAGCCGAATGTCACGGTGACGGCGCCGGGCAGGTCGTAGCCGCCGGTTCTGGGCACCGGGATATCGCGCGCGATCACCGCCACCGCACCGGCTACCGCGATGAGCGCGATCGGCGTGTTCATCAGCAGCGTCCACCGCCACGACGCGAATTCGGTGAGCGCGCCGCCGACGATCAGCCCGAACGCGATGCCACCGGCGGTGATGCCGGCGAACACCGCGAACGCGCGGGCCCGTTCCTGCACATCGGTGAAGATCACCGACAACAGCGACAAGGCCGCGGGGGCGAGCAGCGCGGCGAACGCACCCTGTAGACCTCGGCCGACGAACAACTGCGGACCGGTCTGCGCGAGCCCCGCCAGCGCCGATGCGGCGGCGAAGCCGACCAGGCCGACCAGGAAGATCCGGCGCCTGCCCAGGTAGTCGGCCATCCGTCCGCCGAGCAGCAGTAGGCCGCCGAAGATGAGTGTGTACGCGGTGAGCGCCCACTGTTTGTCGCCGTCGCTGATCCCCAGGTCACGCTGGGCATAGGGCAGGGCGATCGTGATCACGGTGGCGTCGAGCACCACCATCAACTGGGCGGCGGAGAGCACGACCAGCGCCCACCACCGCATCGAACTCTGTTGGGAATCAACATGTTTCGTCTCTATCTCGGTGCTGGTCACCAGGACTCCTCGTCACTCGATCAGTGTGGACCAATCCTGGCACTGTGAGACAATTGGCGTCAAGAGAAAAATGTCTGACTGCGCCAATTGACCTAGTTGGACAGATAAAGCGGCCGACGCGGTAGGCTGGTCAAATGCTGGACTCGACCACTCCGATCAGCGCCGACCGGACGACCGAACCGGCTGCCGGCGCGCCACTGGGCCTGCGCGAGCGCAAGAAACTCCAGACCAAGGCCGCGATCGTGGCGGTCGGACTCGACCTGTGCGACAGCCAAGGGTTCGACGCGACGACGGTCGAGCAGATCGCCGCGGGTGCCGATGTGTCCCCACGCACCGTCAACCGGTACTTCGCGCTCAAGGAAGACATCGTGCTGGCCCCGATCGACGACTTCGGGGTCTCCGTCGCCGTCGCGCTGCGCTCCCAGCCGAACACCGGCAACGAACTCCAGGCACTGTGCGGCGCCTACCTGGAGGTGGTCCAGGCCGAGGCGGATGCGGACGGTATCCGGTTCATCCGTCAGTTCCTGCAGATGCAGCGGATCATGCGCACCAGCCAGTCGGTCAACGCGCGCGCGCTGGAATACGCGGAGAAGAAGAACGTCGCGGTGTGCACCGAGCTCGCGCAGCGGATGGGCACGTCACCGGAGGACTTCACGGTGAAGCTGGTGGCCGGGATCTGGCAGATGCTGTGCCATCTCTCGGTCGCCGATACCGAACAGGCACTGCTGAGCGGGTCACCGACGGTAGCCGTTCGGGTCACGCGCGACGCCGTGCTGCGCGCCTACCACGGCTTGCGGCAGGTCTGTGGCGCACCGGTGGACGACACGCCAGGCTTCGGCACACCGTCCGGCGAGTGATCTTCGGCGGGAAATGCGGGGGAAGTTTCCGCCCGCGGGAGATCTCCGGTTAACATGACGGCAAGGTCATGAGTACCAGCGCCAAGCCCCGGCTCGCTGGTCGGCAACCCTCCAGCTGCGGTGGGGTGCTCCGGGTGATGACCGGGCTCTCGAAAGTCGAGAGCAAGCGCGCACTGCAGGAGGCCCCCATGTGTTGTTGCCAGTCGATCCGACCCAGTTGACGAGATCCCCCGGCTGACACCCATTTGGAGCACGACATGACTGACTCTTCCCTGCCCGAGAACTGGTCCTTCGAGACCAAGCAGGTCCACGCGGGCCAAGCTCCCGACGCGAGCACCAACGCGCGGGCGCTGCCGATCTACCAGACCACTTCCTACACCTTCCGCGACACCGATCACGCCGCCGCGCTGTTCGGTCTCGCCGAGCCGGGCAACATCTACACCCGGATCATGAACCCCACCCAGGACGCGGTGGAGCAGCGCGTGGCCGCGCTCGAAGGTGGCGTCGCGGCGCTGCTGCTGGCCTCGGGCCAGGCCGCGGAGACCTACGCGATCCTGAACCTGGCGAGCGCGGGCGACCACATCGTGTCCAGCCCGCACCTCTACGGCGGCACCTACAACCTCTTCCACTACTCGCTGCCCAAGCTGGGAATCACGGTCTCGTTCGTCGAGGATCCCGATGACCTCGCGCAGTGGGAAGCCGCGATCCAGCCGAACACCAAGGCGTTCTACGGCGAGACCATCGCGAACCCGAGCAGCGCGGTGTTCGACATCCCCGGTATCGCCGGTGTCGCGCACGCGAACGGCATTCCGCTGATCGTGGACAACACCGTCGCCACCCCGTACCTGATCCAGCCGCTGGCCCACGGCGCCGACATCGTCGTGCATTCGGCGACGAAGTACCTGGGTGGGCACGGCGCGGCCGTGGCGGGCGTGATCGTCGACGGCGGCACGTTCGACTGGACCGTGCGCGACGCCGACGGCAACGCGCGCTTCCCCGGTTTCACCGAGCCCGATCCGAGCTACCACGGCGCGGTGTTCGCCGATCTGGGCGCGCCCGCGTTCGCGCTGAAGGCTCGCGTGCAGTTGCTGCGCGATCTGGGCGCTGCGGTGTCGCCGTTCAACGCCTTCCTCATCGCGCAGGGCATCGAGACCTTGAGCCTGCGGGTCGAGCGACATGTCAGCAATGCCGAGACGGTCGCGAAGTTCGTCGCCGAGCAGCCGGGCGTCGACGCGGTGTTCTACGCGGGCCTCGAGTCCTCGCCCTGGCACGCGCGGGCCAAGGAGCTGGCGCCCAAGGGCGCGGGCGCGATCGTGGCGTTCGAGCTGGCAGGCGGCGTCGACGCGGGCAAGAAGTTCGTGGACGCGCTCAGCCTGCACAGCCATGTAGCTAACATCGGTGATGTGCGTTCACTCGTGATTCACCCGGCGTCGACCACGCACTCGCAGTTGACGCCCGAAGAGCAGCTGGCGGCCGGCGTCACCCCCGGCCTGGTCAGGCTCGCGGTGGGCATCGAGGGAATCGACGACATTCTGGCCGATCTGCGGGCCGGGTTCGCGGCGGCGACGACGTGACTGTGAGCACCGAATCGCCGATCGCCCGACCAGGAACCGGGGTGGCCCTGCTGCCACCGCCGGACGGGCGCGTCGGCCTGGTCGCCATCGGGGATGTGGCGCTGGAGAACGGCGCCGTCGTCCCCGATGTGCGGCTGGCGGTGCAACGCTGGGGCGAGCTCTCGCCCACCCTGGACAATGTGGTGCTCGTCGAACACGCGCTCACCGGCGACTCCCATGTCGTCGGTGGGCCCGACGGGGCGCCCGGCTGGTGGGAGGGCATGGTCGGGCCCGGCGCGCCGATCGACACCGACGAGTGGTGTGTGATCGCGACCAACGTGCTGGGCGGCTGCAAGGGCAGCACCGGCCCGTCCTCGCTCGCCTCCGACGGAAAGCCATGGGGCGCGCGGTTTCCCGAGCTGAACATCCGTGACCAGGTGAAAGCCGAAGCGCAGTTGTTCGAGGTGCTCGGGATCGAGCGGCTCGGCGCTGTCGTCGGCGGCTCGATGGGCGGCATGCGGGTGCTCGAGTGGATCATCGGTCTGCCCGAGCGGGTTTCGGCCGCGCTCGTGCTGGCCGTGGGCGCCCGCGCCACCGCCGACCAGATCGGCACCCAGACCACCCAGATGGCCGTCATCACGGCCGATCCCGACTGGCAGGGCGGCGACTATCACGGCACCGGTCGCGCGCCGATGACCGGCATGGGGCTGGCCCGGCGGATCGCGCACCTGACCTACCGCACCGAGGGCGAACTCGACCACCGCTTCGCCAACAAGGCACAGGGCGACGAGGACCCGTGGACCGGTGGACGGTACGCGGTGCAGAGCTACCTCGAGCACCAGGCCGACAAGCTGTGTTCGCGCTTCGATCCGGCCACCTATGTACTGCTCAGCGAGGCCATGAACCGCCACGACGTGGGGCGCGGGCGCGGCGGCGTCGCCGCCGCGCTGGCCTCCACCGCGGTGCCGTGCGTGGTCGGCGGAGTCGACTCGGATCGCCTGTACCCCCTGCACACCCAGGCCGAGCTGGCCGAAGGACTGCCGGGCTGCGCGGGTCTCGAGATCGTGCACTCCCGCGACGGGCACGACGGGTTCCTCACCGAGGCGGCCGCCGTGTCGAAGCTGCTCACCGAGACGATGCGCTTGGCGCGGGAGAACCGCTGAGCCGTCAGGGCCCGGTCAGCAGAGTGACGATCGAGCGAACGTAGGCCTGAAGTCGTTCGCGCGGATACTCTTCCGGCTCGCTGACCCCCAGTCGACCGAGCATTTCGGCGATGGTGAGGGTCGAGTTCGCGAGTAGCCCGGCATCCATGCCCGACCATCGCGGCAGCACGGAGATGCCCATGCGGACAAGCGATTCCGCGCGCTCCAAGATCTCGGCGCGCGAAGCACGAAGCGCCGCACGGTATTCGTCGGGCGCACTCGCCGGGGTGGCGAGGATCAGCCGCCAGCGGGTCGGATTCGCCAGTGCCACACCCACGAACGCTTCGACGGTCGCCGAGGCGGCGGCCAACGGATCGGCGCCGAGCAGGTCTTCGGGCAGCGTGTCGGCGATCTGATCCAGTCCGCGTTCCCGTTCGCGTTCCAGCAGCGCTTCGACGAGTTCGGCGCGGGTCTTGAACACCGTGTACAGCACAGGTTTTCCGACGCCCGCCTCCTGCGCGACGGCCTCCATGCTCAACTCGTGCAGTTCCATCCGGCCCAGGACCGTGAACGCGGCGTCGAGAAGTTGCGCGCGGCGCTGCTCCGGCGGCAGGCGCGGCGCATAGCGGCGTCGAGGTCGCTGCTCCTGCGTCGAGGTCACCGCCCACCTGCCTTTCGCTCGCCGACGATACCCGCCGACCCTGTCGGCACAAATCCTACGCAACCGTTGTATTCACGTCGAGCCATTGCTACGGTGGTGTTGTATTCAACTGTTTCTCGCACTGCAAAGGGGCATGTGCAATGGCTTTCGATGCGTCGACTCTGCGTCGCGACGACTACGGCTTCTTCGGGCCGGATTCCCCCACCTGGAAGGTGTGGGCGGCGCCGACCGCGCTGATCGGATTCCAGCGCGCGGTCACCCTCGAGCACTTCGATCCGTTCCTGACCGCCGCGGTCGCCGATTCACACGGGATCTACGACAATCCCGCCACCCGCCTCGACCACACGCTGTCCTACTTCCTGCTGGTCGCGCTCGGTGACGGCCGCACCGCCACCCAGGCATCCGAACACCTGATGAAGGTGCACGCGCCGATGACGGGCATCGAACCGATCAGCGGCAAGCGCTACAGCGCCAACAACCCCGACTCCCAGCTGTGGATCCATGTCACCGGGTGGCATTCGGTACTCAAGGCCTACGAGATGTTCGGACCCGGCCCGCTGAGTCCCGCCGAGGAGGACAGGTACTGGGCTGAATGCGTGATCGCCGCCGAACTGCAGACCTGTAAGCCCGCGGATGTACCGCGCAATCGGGCCGAGGTGCGCGCCTACTTCGAACGCGTCCGGCCGCAGTTGTGCGTCAGCGAGCGGGCCGTGGAGGCCATGCACTTTCTGCTGTGGCCGTCGGTGAGCAAAGGCATGACGTTCGCCGCCGGTGGTCGAGTGCTGTCGCTGGCGACGATCTCGACGCTGCCTGCCTGGATGCGCGAGCTCGGCCGATTCGACATGCCCCGCGTTGTCGATGCCTCCGTGCGTGTCCCGGGGAAGGCGATCGTCTGGGCGGCCGCACGTCGCGGCAACCGTGGGCTGATCATGGCTGCCCCGTACGTCGCGAAGATGACCGGACAGATCCTGGCTGCCCACGAGCGCACCGCGCCACCGCGAACCCGGGCGACGATCAGCCCGGGCGATGCTCGCGCGCTCTACGGCAGCAACGGCACCCGCAGCCTGTGGGACAAGACCTCCGCCTGAACCCTGAACCC
>NZ_JBHWZY010000317.1:0-7226 GCF_042727815.1 Nocardia sp. NPDC060220 | reverse complement strand
CGCGTGCACCGGCCCCGAGAACGCCGCCTTGGCCTCAGCGATCACATCCTCACGCGAAGTCCACGGCGGAATATGGGTCAGCAACAGCTCCTTGGCCCCGGCGCGAGTAGCGATTTCCCCCGCCTCGGTCCCCGAAAGATGAATCCCCGGAGGACGATTCGCCGGATCATGAGTCCACGACGCCTCGGCCATCAGCACATCCGCACCCTGCGCCAAGTCGACCACCGCATCGCACATCGCCGTATCACCGGTGTAGACGAAGACCCGGCCGTCGCCCGCGGTGATCCGCAGCCCATAGGACTCCGGCGGGTGGAACATCCGCCGAGCTTCCACCGTATGACCGGGCCCGAACGGAATCGGCGTGTTCTCGACCCACGCCTGCGAGTCGATCACATCGGACCAGTCGTCGGTCTCGCCGCCGATCTCCGCGGACGCATTGCCGATCCGCAGCGCGGAATCGGACGGCCCGCGGACCAGCGCCTTCCCGGTCGGCGGATTCGGGTGGTAGCGACGCCACACCAGCAGTGCGGGCAGATCCAAGCAGTGATCCGCGTGCAGGTGGGTGAGGAAGATATCGACATCGGCCGGGTTCATGTGCTTCTGCAGCGCGCCGAAAATACCGGGGCCGAAGTCGATGACAGTCGGCCGCATATCAGGGCCCGTCAGCAGGTAGCCCGACGCTGGGGAGTCCGGGCCGGACACGCTGCCCGAGCACCCGAGGACGGTAAGGCGCATACCCCCATGCTGCCACGACGTGCTGGTGCTCAATGCAGGATCCCCCCAATTTCCAGACCGGATCCCCGGTTACCGCGTTGGTAGTGCGCGGCCGACCGATGCTCCACGGCGGCGTCGACGTTCATCTGACGAGAGTACCCAGCCCGCGAGCACTCCACCCACCGCCCCGAAAAGATGCCCCTGCCAAGAAATTCGAGGGTCGCTCGGCAGCACGCCCCACAGCATCGAGCCGTAGAACACGAGGATCACCAGTCCCACCACGATCTGGCCCACATTGCGCGTGAACCACCCGCGGCAGATCAGGTACGTCAGCCAGCCGAACACGATCGACGACGCTCCCACGTGCACACTTCCCGCCGACCCCGTGAGCCAGGTACCGACGCCCGCGATCACCCAGATGATCGCCGTGGCCGCGATCCCCCGCCCGATCCCGGAGAGCAGCACGAGGAAACCCAGCACGAGCAACGGCAGCGTGTTGGCGAACAGATGGTCCCACCCGCCGTGCAACAGCGGGGCCCACAGAATCCCGTCGAGCCCGGATACCTCGCGCGGCTCGATTCCCGCCGAGTCGAGTTCGCCGACCGATCCGGGTGGCGAATCGTAGGAGAGCACCATGTCGACGCCCTCGATCACGTACAGCGCCCCCACGAAGCCCAGAATCACCACCGCGGCCCGAATCCACGAACCGCCTCGCGACGCGCCGATGCCCGAACTCGCGTTGCCACGCAGCCCCGAGATCCGATCAGGATCGAACGAGGCACCCACCCCACCGCTCACCGACATCGCCTCCACTCCGGCAAGGGACCGTCGAACAGCCCGTTGACCAGAGCGTACCGAAGCCGGGTCACATCGCGTCAGGCCCAGAGTTGCCCGTCCAGCTTCTCCTCGGCTTCGTCCAGCGTGCCGTCGTATGCCCCGGTGGACAGATACTTCCAGCCGCCGTCGGCGACCACGAACGCGATATCGGCCCGTTTCCCGGCCTTCTGCGCCTTCTTGGCGATGCCGAGCGCGGCGTGCAGGATCGCCCCGGTGGAGATCCCGGCGAAGATTCCCTCCTCGCCGACCAGTTCGCGAGTCCGTTTCACCGCGTCGTACGGGCCCACCGAGAACCGGGTGGTGAGCACCTTCTCGTCGTAGAGCTCGGGGATGAATCCCTCGTCGATGTTGCGCAGGCCGTAGACCAGCTCGCCGTAGCGGGGTTCGGCGGCCACGATCTCGATACCGGGCACGTTTTCACGCAGGAACCGGCCGGTGCCCATCAACGTCCCGGTCGTGCCGAGTCCCGCGACGAAATGGGTGATCTCCGGCAGGTCGGCCAGCAGTTCCGGCCCGGTGTTCTCGTAGTGCGCGAGCGCGTTGGCCGGGTTGCCGTACTGGTACAGCATCACCCAATCCGGATTCTCCGCCGCGATCTGCTTGGCCATCGCCACCGCTTGATTGGATCCGCCCGCCGCGGGCGAGTCGATGATCTCGGCGCCGAACATCGTGAGCAGTTGCCGCCGCTCCACCGAGGTGTTCTCCGGCATCACGCACACGATCCGGTAACCCTTGAGCTTGGCCGCCATGGCCAGCGAGATCCCGGTGTTGCCGCTGGTCGGCTCCAGAATCGTGCAGCCGGGGGTGAGCAGCCCGTCGGCCTCGGCCTGTTCGATCATCCGCAGCGCGGGCCGGTCCTTGATCGAGCCCGTGGGATTGCGGTCCTCGAGCTTGGCCCACAGCCGCACATGATCGTCGCCGTCCCACTGGGGCGACAGTGTCTGCAATCCGACGAGCGGCGTATTGCCGAGCGTCGCGATCAGCGATTCGTAGCGGGCCACGGGGTCAGGCGCCGCCGGCCACGGCGGGCAGGATGGTGACCGACGCGCCCGCGGGCACCTCGGCTTCCAGCCCACCGGAGAAGCGCACGTCCTCGTCGTCGACGTAGATGTTGACGTAGCGGTTCAGCTTGCCGTCCGACAGCAGCTTCTCGGCCAGCCCGGGGTGGTTCGCGTCGAGATCGGCGATGAGCGCGGACAGCGTCGAGCCCTCGCCCTGCACCCGCTTCTCACCTCCGGTGATACCACGCATGATGGTCGGAATGGACACGGTTACCGGCATGGGGGCTCCTCGGGGGTGGTGACTGTTCTCGGACGGTTCAGTAGGAATCGACGATGCGCACCGGTTCTTCGGTGACCTCGCCGTCGACGATGCGGTAGCTGCGCAGTTCGTGCTCCTGCGGGTCGCGCGTGGAGACCAGCACATAGTGCGCGTCCGGTTCGGCGGCGTAGGAGATGTCGGTGCGGCTCGGGTAGGCCTCGGTGGCGGTATGCGAGTGGTAGATCACGACCGGCACTTCGTCGGCGTCGTCCATCGCGCGCCACACGCGCAGCTGTTCACCGGAATCGAACCGGTAGAAGGTGGGCGAGCGTTCGGCGTTGACCATCGCGACGAAGCGTTCCGGCCGGTCGCTGCCCTCGGGGCCGGCGATGATGCCGCATGCCTCGTCCGGGTGGTCGGCGCGAGCGTGCGCCACCATCGCGTCAACGAGATCGGCCCTGATCACCAGCACTTCATCGACCCTTTCCACATCCTGCGTGCGCGCTGTCGAGCACCTTCCCCGACAACGACCCACCCTATTCGGGTATTCCGCGGAGTACGCACTCCGGTCCCGGCCGGGTCGTCACCGCAGGCGCGGCAAGCCGCCGAAGGGCTGGTCAGCAGGCAGTTGCGGCCACCGGGCAGCCGCACCACCGACAGTGGGCGACCTCGCGCGAGGCCGCCGATCAGCGCGGAAACAGATCGTAGTAGGCGGGGATCCCGGCGATCGAGGTCGCGGCGAGCACCGCGTCGACGACGGCGCGCTCGACGACCACCGCCGCGGCCGTACACAACTGGTCGAGCAGCAGCAGGTCGGTGGGGAAAGCGCGCGGCAGCGCGAGCGGGGTGACCTCGATCGCGCCGGTGGACAGCGCGAACAGGGTGTCGCCGTCGAGCGGGGAATGCACGGGCCGGATCGCCCTGGCGAGTCCGTCGTGCCCGGTCGCGGCCAGCCGTCGGCAGCCGGCGGGGTCGAGGGCGGCATCGGTGGCGATCACACCGATCGTGGTGTTGAGCACCATGCTCTTCGCGGGGAGCGCGGCAAGTGCGGCGATCTCGTCCGCTGTCGCGTGCCGCAACCCGAAGAAGTCGGGTCCGTCGGTGCCGACGCCCCACGGCAACCCGGTGCGCGGATCGACGACCGACCCGACGGGATTGGCCACGATCACCGCGCCGACGGTCACCCCGGCCCCGGGGCCGTCCGCGAGAACCACACTCGCCGAACCGATTCCGCCCTTGATCGCGCCCGCCCGCGCACCGACACCGGCGCCCGCGGTGCCCCGGGCGAACTCGGTCGACGCCGCCGCGGCCGCGCGATAACCGAAGTCCGCGCCGGGCCGGATACCCCAGTCCCCGACCGGCAGATCGAAGATCACCGCGCCGGGCACGATCGGGACCACCCGACTCGGGTCGGCCGGGTCCATCGGAATGCCCTCGCGGTGTTCCTCCGACCAGCGCATCACCCCGTCCGCGGCGGCGAGGCCGTACGCGCTACCTCCGGTGAGGAGCACGGCATCGAGTTGGCGAACGGTGTTGGCCGGGTCGAGCAGGTCGGTTTCCCTGGTGCCGGGTCCGCCGCCGCGGACGTCGACCGAGGCCGTCGCGCCGCCGGGGACCCGCACGACCGTGCAGCCCGTCGCGGCGCCGGTGCCGAGGGTGACCTCGGCGTCGAGCGCTTGGTGATGCCCGACCAGCACCCCGGCGACATCAGTGATCGAGTTGCGTACTCCGGGGCCGCTGCGCATCATCTCGTCCTTCGTCGGCGATTCCGGTCGTCGCGCTCACGGCGCGAGCGCTTGCAGTAGTGAATCCTGCATCCAGGTGAGCCAGTGGTAGACGTCCAGATGCGGGGCGCGCGGGTCTTCCGGATCGAAATGGTCGGGCGTGTCGTCGTCGATGTCGAGCAGGGTGCCCAGCGCGAGCCGGACATCGGTGAGCGCGGCCAGCCACGCGTCGGCCTGCTCGGGCGTGAGCGCGATCTTGCCGCCCACTTCCGGGCAGCTGTCGAGGACGGTCTGCCCGGCGGCCAGTTTCGCGTCGATGATCTCCGGCTCGTGCAGGCTGCGCAGCGCGCTGTTGAGATCGGCGCGCGTGGCATCGGGAGAACCGGGCTCGGCGCGGTGGAAATCGGGCAGCAGACGCAGCAGTTGCGGATCGTCGGGCGGGGTGGAGCTGCCCGTGCGCAAGCCGGTGAGCGCGGCGAGTTCGTCTTCGGGGGCGTCGGCTGCGCGGTCACTGAGCAGTCCGGACACCGCACCGATCAGAGAGCGAAGGACGGTGGCCTCGTGCTCGTCCATTTCGGATCGAAGCTTGAGGCCACTCAGTGAGTTCTTCCTGCTCCACTTACGCACAGGCCCAGGTTACTCAGGTCGTCAGTCGCGCTGCATGGTTGCCCAGAGCCCCGCGGCGTGCAGTCGGCGCACGTCCTGCTCCATCTTGTCGCGCGATCCCGAGGACACCACCGCCTTGCCCTCGTTGTGCACCTGCATCATCAACTCGGTCGCCTTGGCTTTGCTGTAGCCGAACAGCTTCTGGAAGATGTAGGTGACGTAGTGCATGAGGTTCACCGGATCGTCCCAGACCACGGTGACCCAGGGCCGGTCCTCGGCCTCCAGGATCTCGGTGTATTCGGTGGTCTCCGGTGTCGCCTGCGGTGCCGACAGTGCGGCGTTCACAGCGTCGGTGACGGCGCCGGCCCGAACGTTATTGCACACGGCCATAAAAACCAGGGTACGACGAGGCCCGCAGGAAACAACACCCGCGGTGACTAGAGTTTCTGGTGTGCAGATCCGTGACGAGTTCGCCGGCAGCGCGCTGCTGACCGACCAGTACGAGCTGACCATGCTGGCCGCGGCGCTTGCCGACGGTTCGGCTCAGCGACAGTGCACCTTCGAGGTGTTCGCCCGGCGGTTGCCGAACGGGCGCCGCTACGGCGTCGTCGCCGGCACCGGCCGTCTGCTCGACGCGCTGACCCGCTTCCGCTTCGGCCCGCAAGAGCTGGCTGTGGTCGCGAAGTTCCTCGATCCGGCCACCGTCGACTGGTTGCGCGAGTATCGCTTCACCGGCGATATCGACGGCTACGCCGAAGGCGAGCTGTACTTCCCCGGTTCACCGATCCTGACCGTGCGCGGCAGTTTCGCCGAATGCGTGCTGCTCGAGACCCTCGCGCTGTCGATCTTCAATCACGACAGCGCTATCGCCTCGTCGGCCGCCCGGATGGTGAGCGCGGCCGCGGGCCGCCGGATGATCGAGATGGGATCGCGGCGCACCCACGAGCTCGCCGCGCCGTCGAGCTCGCGCGCCGCCTACCTGGCCGGATTCGACGCGACCTCCAATCTCGAGGCCGTGCGCAGCTTCGGCGTGCCCGGCGCGGGCACCAGCGCGCACGCCTTCACGCTGCTGCACAGCGGCGCCGACGGCGAACACGAAGCCGCGGCGTTCCGCAGCCAGATCGACACGCTCGGCATCGGCACCACGCTGCTGGTCGACACCTTCGACATCACCCGGGGTGTCGCCACGGCCATCGAGGTGGCCGGGCCCGAGCTGGGCGGTGTGCGCATCGACTCCGGCGACCTCGGCGTCCTCGCCAGGCAGGTCCGCGACCAGCTCGACGAACTCGGCGCCACCGGCACGCGCATCGTGGTCTCCGGCGACCTGGACGAGTACGCGATCGCGGCGCTGCGTGCCGAACCGGTCGACGTGTACGGCGTCGGCACGTCGGTGGTCGTCGGTTCGGGTGCCCCGACCGCGGGCATGGTCTACAAGTTGGTCGAGGTCGACGGCATCGCGGTGGCCAAGCGGTCCAGTCACAAGCAGTCGCGCGGCGGGACCAAGAAGGCGGTGCGATTGGCCCGCGCCACCGGCACGATCGTCGAGGAGATCGTCTATCCCGAAGGCGGAGAAGCACCGGCCACCAACGGTTTTCAGGTGCGGGAGCTGCAGGTGCAGCTGGTTCGCGAAGGCAAGGTGGTCGACGGTGTGGCGACGCTGGCGCAGAGTCGCGAGCTGGTCGCGCGCGGGTTGGTGAGCCTGCCGTGGGAAGGGCTGAAGCTCTCGGCGGGCGAGCCCGCCGTGCCGACAACGTTCCTCGGCTGAGCGTCGCGGCACGCCGACGTGCCGACGACTCTCGACCGCACCGGCACCCGGTCGGCCACCGCGCCGGGGTGGCCGCGTGGCGTCGCGCGGCGGAGAATGGTGCGGTCGAACGAGCTGGAGGATGACATGGGACGCGGTCTGATCATCGTGGACGTACAGAACGATTTCTGCGAGGGCGGCTCCCTCGCGGTCGCCGGCGGCGCGGCGGTAGCGGCCGCGATCACCGACTTCGTCGCCGGTGAGCAGTACGATGCGGTCGTCGCCACCCGCGACTGGCACATCGACCCCGGCGCCCACTTCTCCACCGAACCCGACTACGT
>NZ_JBHWZY010000316.1:0-7237 GCF_042727815.1 Nocardia sp. NPDC060220 | reverse complement strand
GTTCGGGCCATCGTCGTTCGCCGGTACGGGCTGCTGAAAGTTTGCCACGACCGCACCGCTCGCCCGGATGTCGGTGGGTCTCGATACCATGAGCGACGACCACCACACGGATCGGCCGACGGGAGGGCAACGCATGGCATCGCGGCCCCCGGCGCTCGATCCGGCCGTCCTCGTGGCGATCTCGGTGGGTGGCGGGCTCGGTGCCACCGCCCGTTTCGGCGTCGCGTACTGGTGGCCGGTACTCCCGGGCCGGTTCCCGTGGTCGACGTTCACGGTGAATGTGCTCGGCTGCTTCGCGATCGGGGTGCTGATGGTCGTGGTCACCGAACTGTGGGAAGCACCGAAACTCGTGCGGCCGTTCCTGGGAATCGGTGTGCTGGGGGGCTTCACGACTTTCTCCACCTATAGCCTCGAGATTCGTAGACTCATCGGCACCGGTGCGACGGGCACGGCGGTCGCCTATCTCGGCCTGTCGGTGCTCGCGGCGCTCGGTGCCGTGGCAGTCGCCATGAGCGCGACCCGCTGGGTCGCGCGGCGGGGGTTCACATGAATTCGACGACGGAAGGGGGCCATCCGATGGTCGAGATGTGGGCTCCCACAGGGGGAGGCGCGGCATGACGGTGGCGCTGGTGATGGTCGGTGGCATGTTCGGGGCACCCGCCCGGTACCTGATCGACCGGCAGATGTCGGCGTGGTTTCCGACTGGGCTGCCCTGGGGGACGCTAACCGTTAACATTGTCGGTTCGGCGTTGCTCGGGGGTCTGATCGGCGCGAGTGTGGGCAGTGCGCTGCTGGCATTCGCGGCAACCGGCTTCTGTGGTGCGCTGACCACGTTCAGCACGTTCGGCTACGAGACGGTCCGTCTGGTAACCGAGGGCGCTTACGTGTACGCCGTGGGCAATGTCGCGATCAGCGTCGCGGCGAGCCTGGCCGCGGTGTATGCCGCCGCGTCCCTGACCCAGTGGTTGTGCGCATGATTCTCATGACCAGCCGCGCGCAGCCGACACGGAAGGGAACACCCACCATGGCCCACGATCGCGCCGGACGGCCCGCCCGCCCGACCGACCTGGTGGATATCGCTCACCTGGTCACCGCGTACTACAGCCTCGTCCCCGATCCGGACGAGCCGAGCCAGCAGGTGGTGTTCGGCACCTCGGGTCACCGTGGGTCCAGCGAGGACGGCGCGTTCAACGAGGCCCACATCATGGCGATGACGCAGGCGATCGTCGAATACCGCGCCACCCGTGACATCACCGGCCCGGTCTACCTCGCGCGCGACACCCATGCCCTGTCCGAACCCGCCTGGACCACCGCGCTCGAGGTCCTGGCGGGCAACGACGTCACGGCGGTGATCGACGCCCGCGGCCGCTACACACCCACGCCCGCGCTGAGCCACGCTGTCCTGAACCACAATCGCGGCGGTACCAAGCACCAAGCCGACGGCATCGTGGTCACCCCCTCGCACAATCCACCGCGCGACGGCGGCTTCAAATACAACCCACCGCACGGCGGCCCCGCCGACACCAAAGCCACCGACGCCATCGCCGCCCGCGCCAACGAACTGCTGCGCGGCGGTCTGGCCGGGGTCAAACGAGTCTCACTCGATCAGGCGATGAACACCCACGTCCAGCGCTACGACTACCTCGACCAGTACGTCGGCGACCTGCCGAACGCGTTGAACCTGGACGCGATTCGGGGCGCGGGGATCCGGATGGGCGCCGACCCGATGGGTGGCGCGAGCGTGGACTACTGGGAGGAGATCGGCCAGCGGTTCGACCTCGAGCTCGAAGTGGTCAACCCGTTCGTCGACCCCACCTGGCGTTTCATGACCCTCGACAGCGACGGCCAGATCCGGATGGACCCTTCCTCACGCCATGCCATGGCGGCCCTGGTCGGCATCAAGGACGACTACGACATCTCCACCGGCAACGACGCCGACGCCGACCGGCACGGCATCGTCACCCCCGACGGTGGCCTGATGAACCCCAACCATTTCCTGGCCGTCGCGATCGAATACCTGGTCGCGAACCGGATGTGGTGGGACGCGCTCACCAAGATCGGCAAGACCGTCGTCACCTCCTCCATGGTCGACCGCGTGGTCGGCGTGCTCGGGCGGGACGTGTACGAGGTGCCGGTCGGGTTCAAGTGGTTCGTGCCCGGATTGTTCAGTGGCAGTTTGGCATTCGGTGGTGAGGAAAGCGCGGGCGCGTCGTTCCTGCGGATGGACGGCACCGTCTGGACCACCGACAAGGACGGCATCCTGCTGGCCCTGCTCGCCGCCGAGATCGCCGCCGTCACCGGCCAGACTCCCTCTGCCAGGTACGGCGAACTGGAACGCCAATACGGCAGCCCCGCCTACGCGCGGATCGATGCCGCCGCCACCAGCGCGCAGAAGGCCGAGCTCGCGCGCCTGACTCCCGAGGCCGTCTCCGGCACCGAGATCGCGGGCGAGGAGATCACCGGCATCCTCACCACCGCGCGCGGCAACGGAGCGCCGCTGGGCGGACTGAAGGTGACCACGGAGAACGCCTGGTTCGCCGCACGTCCCTCGGGCACCGAGGACAAATACAAGATCTACGCCGAGTCCTTCCTCGGCCCCGAGCATCTCACCCAGGTACAGGCCGCGGCCGAGGAGATGGTGAACCAGGCGCTGACCGAGTGAGCGCTCCGGCCAAAGTCCGGCTACCCGCCGAGATCTGGGTACTGATCGCGGCAGCCTTCGTGATCGCGCTCGGGTTCGGTCTCGTCGCGCCCGTGCTGCCGCAGTACGCCCGCGAATTCGGGGTGGGTATCGCGGCGGCGTCGGCGATCGTGAGCGCGTTCGCGTTGATGCGGTTGCTCTTCGCGCCCGCCAGCGGTCGGCTCGTGCAGAAGCTGGGCGAGCGGCGGGTGTATCTGGCGGGCATCGTGATCGTGGCGCTGTCGACCGGAGCATGTGCGCTCGCGCAGACGTATTGGCAACTGCTGGTGCTGCGTTCGCTCGGCGGCATCGGGTCCACGATGTTCACGGTGTCGTCGATGGCGCTGATCATCCGGGTGTCACCGCCCGCCGCGCGCGGCCGGGTTTCGGGGGTCTACTCGACCAGTTTTCTGATCGGGTCGTTGCTCGGGCCGCTGGTCGGCAGCAGTCTGGCCGGCTTCGGGCTGCGCGCGCCGTTCGTCATCTACATGGCCGCGCTGCTCGTGGTGTGTGTGATCGTGTTCGCCGGGCTGCGCGAATCGCCGGTGCTCGCGCCCGAAAACGGCGCGAAGCCGGTCGAATTCACCTTCCGTCAAGGGTGGGCCGAGCCTGCTTATCGGGCGGTGCTGCTGTCGAGTTTCGCCGGTGGTATCGCGGTGTTCGGTGTGCGGATGGCATTCGTTCCGTTGCTCGTCGTGGAAACGCTGCATCAGGAAGTCGGCATGGCGGGTGTCGCGCTGACGGTGTTCGCCGCGGGCAACGCGGCCGTATTGTTCGCGTCGGGCAGGCTCTCCGACCGGCTCGGCCGGAAACCGTTCCTGATCGCCGGGTCCGTCATCTGCGCGCTCGGCACCGGTGCGCTCGGTTTCGCGCCGACACTGCCGTGGTTCTTCGCCGCGTCGTTCATCGCGGGTCTGGGCTCGGGGATGTTCAGCCCGGTGCAGCAAGCCGCGCTGGCTGATGTGATCGGGTCGCGGGCCCGCGGCGGTCCGGTGCTGGCCGCGTTCCAGATGTCGGCCGATCTGGGCACCGTGCTCGGTCCGATCGTGATCGGCTGGTTGGCCGAACGCACGTCGTTCGGGGTGGGTATGGCCGTGACCGGTGCGGTGCTGGCGGTGTCGGCAGCCGTGTGGGTATTCACTCCCGAGCCCGCACAGATCACGCACCCCGAAGATCCGGAGCACCCCGACCACGCGGGCGACCGCATCGACCCGCAATGCGCCTGCGACGGCAGCCCCGACGGTAAGCCGGTGGTGCGTGACGGCATGGTTCCCGCCGGTCGACCCAGCGATTACCACAAGCCGCAATAGCAGGTCAGCGCCATTTCGGTGTGCCCGCGCGGCGCGCCGCCGGCGACTCGAGGCAGAGTGGACGGGTGAGCACAGCCGGTTCTTCGCACAATCCGCGCCCCGTTTCCAGCAACACCACCTACGCGCTGGCCGCGGTGGCGGTCGTCGTCATCGGGTTGATCGTGTTCGCTGCCTACAAGTGGAGCGCGGAACCGCCGCCCGCCGTCCGCAACGAGGGCTACGGCCCCGTCCGCGAGGCCGCCGTGCAGGTCACCACCAGCCCCGAGGGCGTCATCCGACTCGGCCGCCCCGACGCCCCCAGGACGATCGACATCTTCGAAGACCCCATCTGCCCCGCCTGCGGCGCGATGGAAACCGCCTACGGCCAGGAACTGGCCCAGAAGATCGACGAAGGCAAGCTCGCGGTGAACTACCACCTCGTCACCTTCCTCGACCCCCAGTCCAAGAGCAAGGACTACTCCACTCGCGCGACGGCCGCGAATCTCTGTGTCGCCCAAACGGGTTCAGGGCCCATCTACAGCAAGTTCCACGAAACCCTGTTCACGAACAAGCAGCCCTCCGAAGGCGGCTCCGACCTGAGCAACCCCGCCCTGGCCACCATCGCCACCGAATCCGGCGCCCCCGAATCCGTCGCCGCCTGCATCAACAACGGCACCCAGTCCGACGCAGCCAAGACCGCCGCCGCGAAGAACCTCGCCGACCTCGACGCCCGCACCGGCAACAAGGCCGCCACCCCCGCGATCTACGACGGCACCACCAAGATCGACTGGCAAGACGAGAACTGGGTAGTGAACCTGGCCCCCTGAGCCCCCGCGTGAGGTTCGGCACATTCTACCCCTGACCAGCCGATCCTTCCCGCCCCACCGGCCACTGCACCCCCGCCCGTAACCCCACATTTTCGCCGTCTACCAGCCGATTTGTTCTCTCTCAGACGCATGGTGTAACTTCATTCAGGCAGCAGCGAGAGCCGCTGAAACAACTGAACACGGGGCTATGGCGCAGCTGGTAGCGCACCACACTGGCAGTGTGGGGGTCAGGGGTTCGAGTCCCCTTAGCTCCACTCACAACAAAAGGTCCGGCTTTCGAGCCGGACCTTTTGTTCGTTTCGTGGCCTGCAACCGGCGGGTGTGCATCGGGGAGCTGGATGGCGCCTGTGCCTGAAGCTGGGAAGGTGGCGTAGCGATCGGTTCGCCTGACTCGCAGCGCACATTGATCCAGTTCGGTTGCAGCGCAATCTTGATCCCGGCTCTGATCGCGGAGCGGAGCGGTGGGGACTGGATCGTCAGGCGAGACTCCAAGGGTTGATAACAGGTACGCCCATCGGCTCGAAGTCTTTGACGTTGCGAGTCACTACGGTCATACCGTGCTCGTCCGCCGTTGCCGCGATCATCGCATCGCGCTCGGGCCGTGAGTCCGGGACGTATAACCGTGCTGGGCGACTCGCTGATGACGTTGGTGTCGAGGAGGAAAGTCACAGGTCGGCGACCCTCAGATCCACCTGCAGCGGCGCCGGTTCGAACTCGATCTCGTCGTCCATGCTCAGCCGGGAAACGAGGTCCTGGCTGTCGGCCTTCAGTCGCCGGTACTCGTCGATAGACAAGAGCACGAAAGCGTCCTCGCCCCGATCTGTGATCACGACAGGCCCATCGGCCGCAAAGCCGATATCGGCTCGGTCTTCAATCCAGCACCGTCGCCGGGTCGCCTCCGGTGATGGTTCGGTAGTCGTCGATCCGATGGCCGGTCCGCCAGGGGCGTGCCGCGCCCGATACCCACCAGCGCCGCCACAGCGACGGGTGTTTCAGAACGATGGGCAGCACCGGTAGGGGGTCGAAGTAGTTCATTCGCTGGATCGCCTTGCCGTCGCGAAGGATCATGCGGTCGACGTTCGGCCATTCGATGCGGTGGCGTCCTACGTGCGCCAGCAACCGGAACTCGATGAAGACCACGTCGTCGTCGCCGCGCCATCGGTCGACGTGCGCCCGGAGGTCAGGGAGGAATCGCCAGATCTGTGCGAACTCTCGTTGCGCCGCGGCTATGCCGTGCATCGGTGGGGACAGCGGCTGGGTCAGCACCACGTCCGGATGCAGAATCTCGGGGATTCGATCGACGGACGGCCGATCCCAGAAGTCGATGAAGTTCGCAACGAACTGTTCAGCGGACATGCGGCGTCCTCTCGTCATCGTGACGATAGCGAACTGACGCGATGCTCCGCGACCACCCTGAGTCGGATCTGTATTTCCGGTGAATGCGTCACGTTCTTGTTCCGAGCTGTGGCCGCAGGTCAGTACACCACGGTCCGGCCGTTCCGCCGCTCAGACACTGATACGGCGGGCGGCCCGGCGCTGATCGTCCGACATCGGCCGACCGGCGCTCACGGCGAAGACCGGGAACCTGTCGTCCCAGGAACACGACTGAAATTGCACACGCACCGGGCAGTTCTGCAGCGGCGGGAGCCCGCCTTCGATGGATGTGTAGACCCACGGCCCCTCGTCGAGTTCGACAATGGCGATCGTCAACGGTCGTACGCCGCGCATTCCGGTCGCGGCGCGATCCACGACCCGACAGGACACGATCGAACCGGCGCCCGCCGACGGCAGCCATTCGAGGCTGCCGGAGATGCAGGACGAGCAGCCGACAGTCACCGCCGCGAACAGCGTGGAGCAGCAGGTGCACCGGCGAATCATCAACACGTCTTCCACGTGCTGCATGTCGTTGTCGCCGGCCGTATCGCTGTCGACTGGATCGGGTGGGTGCATCGGACCTCCGGGAATGGTGCTGACCGTCACTTCAGCGTCCACCTAGCACGGCGTCACGGGGACGGTCGATATACCCGTTTTTCGGAAATCGGGCTACTTCTGCAGCCGGCGTCCGGGAGGTTGCGGTGGTGTGGCGGTGCCGTGGTCTACACGGCGTAACCTGGCGTTCTGGACCATTCCGCCATCGAATGCGAGGCATGTCGGATGCCGCCAACCAGTCAGGGCGCGCTGGGAAATCTCCCCGCGGAATTGACTCAATTCGTCGGCCGAGGACGCGAGATCGTCGAGGTCAGACAGTTGTTGTCCGAGGCGCGGCTGGTGACGTTGACCGGTATCGGCGGGGTAGGCAAGACCCGGTTGGCGATCCGGGCGGCCGAGGAGGTGCGCCGAGCGTTCGACGACGGGGTCTGGCTCGTCGAGTTCGAAAAGGTTCGCGAACCGGACCTGGTGGCCGGGGCCGCAGTGTCCGCACTGAGACTGGTGGGGCGGAC
>NZ_JBHWZY010000315.1:0-7241 GCF_042727815.1 Nocardia sp. NPDC060220 | reverse complement strand
GGTGCGGGCCACAGAGGCGGCCGGTCGCGGTCGATCAGGCTTCCCTCCCTGCCCGACGCAGGCACCGTGGCATCGACGCAGGCGCCTACTCGTTCGCACCGCTGCGAACGACCCTTCGCCTCGATCTGCGCGAATCTCTGGCCGCCCTCCGAACCAGCACCAACCATGAAGGCGGAGATTCGTTGTCGCGACCCATCAACCCTAGGACGCCGCCATGACCGTCACAGACGAATACCTCAGCAACAACGCCACGTACGCAGCGCAGTTCAGCGGCCCGCTCCCGCTGCCGCCCAGCAAGCACGTCGCGGTGGTGGCGTGCATGGACGCCCGCCTCGATGTCTACCGCATCCTGGGCCTGCACGACGGTGAAGCGCACGTCATCCGCAACGCGGGCGGCGTGGTCACCGACGACGAGATCCGCTCGCTGGCCATCAGCCAGCGACTGCTCGGCACGACGGAGATCATCCTGATCCACCACACCGACTGCGGCATGCTCACCTTCACCGACGACGATTTCAAACGGGCGATCCAGGACGAGATCGGCATCAAGCCCACCTGGTCCGCCGAGGCCTTCGGCGATCTCGACGAGGACATCCGCAACTCGCTGCGCCGCATCGAACGCAGCCCCTTCATCACGCGCACCACCTCCCTGCGCGGATTCGTCTTCGACGTCGCGACCGGAAAACTGAACGAAGTACTCGACTGATCATCGGTGTGACTGCCCGAGTGGCCGAGATCAGATCCGCTGCTCGGGCTCCGACACAAGGCCCCAGATGAGCAAGCCCTCCCCCGCCGACGCACGTCGCGTCGCGATCGTGACCGGCGCCGCGTCCGGTATCGGCCGAGCCACTGTCGAGTTGTTCGCCGAACGCGGGCACGACGTGGTCGCGGTGGATCTCTCCGAGCACGGCCTGACCGGATTCGGCGACGGCATCGTGACCCTGGCCGGCGACGTGTCCTCCGACGCGGTGAACCAGGCCGCGGTCGACGCCGCGCTGAGCCGTTTCGGCCGACTCGACACCATCGTCCTCAATGCCGGAACCGGCGGCACCCCGCCGCTCGAGGCCGCCGATGCGGTGCGCACAGCCGACCGCATCCTCGACGTGAACCTGCTCGGGCCGATTCGCGGGCTGCGAGCGGCGATTCCGGCGTTGCGTCGGTCCGGGGGCTGCGCGGTGTTGACCGCATCGGTGGCCGGTTTGCGTGGCGATGCGGGAAACTGGGCCTACAACGCGTCCAAAGGCGCGTTGATCAACCTGGTCCGCGCGGTCGCGATCGACTATGCCGCGCAGGGGATTCGGATCAACGCCATCGCACCCGGGCTCACCCGCACCGGCATCACCGCCGGCGTACACCAGGACCTCGCACTGCTCGCCGCGATCGAACGCCGGATCCCACTCGGACGGTTCGCGGAACCACGTGAACAGGCGGAGGCGATCTGGTTCCTCGCCTCGCCCGCCGCCGGCTACATCACCGGCACCACCCTCGTCGTCGACGGTGGCCTCGACGCCAACCTGGGCATTGTGCCGCTGCCCGGCCAGTTCTGAACCAGCAGCGCCCATCCGATGTGCTGTCGACTGCTGCGATTCACCCTGTGGGACGCGCTGTTCCAGCAGGCGGCAACAACAGGGGCCGCTGACCAGCGGAATAGTCGCGTTCGGGATCGCCGATCGCGGTTGCTCGATAGGGTCGGCGCAACGATCGAGCTGGAAGGTGAACGTGGGAATCAAACAGCGGGCCACGGTGCAGATGAGCGCGGACGAGATCGCGCAGTTCCTCGACCGCAGCAGGGTGCTCACCTTGGCCACCCTCGATGCCGAGGGGAAACCGCATCTGACAGCGATGTGGTTCGGGCACCTCGACGGCAAGATCTACTTCGAGACCAAGGCGAAGTCGCAGAAGGCCGCCAACCTGCGCCGTAACCCGACCCTCACCTGCATGGCCGAGGCGGGCGACACCTACGACCAGTTGCGCGGCGTGTCGATCGAAGGAACAGCGCATCTGATCGAGGACCCCGCCGATGAGGAGTACTGGAACGCCGGAATCGACGTCTTCCGCCGCTACGTCGGTCCCTACACCGAGCAGGCTCGTCCGCTGGTCGAGTCCATGATGCACAAACGCATCGTCGTTCGGGTCGAGCCGACGCGGATCCGCTCGTGGGACCATCGCAAACTCGGTCTGCCCGCCATGCCGCTCGGCGGCAGCACAGCCGGCGTTCAACCCTGATCTGAGCCCTTCGGACGAGCACAATGAAGGGGTCCACCTCTCGACCGCATCCTGGAAGTCGTCTCCGGCAGGGTGATCGTCGCCGTACCGGAAGAACGGTAATCGAACGGAGAAACGCCGATGACCGACGCCGATTACATCGTGGTTGGAGCCGGTAGCGCCGGTTGCGCGGTAGCTCGCCGACTCGCGGAAAGTGGCGCGTCTGTCGTGCTGATCGAGGCTGGGCGCGCCGACGACAAAGGCATCGCCAAGATGCTCTTCCAGATTCCCGGCGCTATCAACGTCATGCACTCCACGCCGCAGTTGAAGAAGCTGTTCGACTGGGGTTCCAAGTCGACACCGCAGCGCTGTGCGCTCGATCGCACGATCCCCATGACGCGCGGCCGGGTCCTGGGTGGTTCGAGTTCGGTCAACGGCATGCTCTTCGTCCGCGGCAACAAGAAGAACTTCGACGACTGGGCGGCCGAGGGCTGCGAGGGCTGGGACTACGCCGGTGTCCTTCCGTACTTCAAACGACTCGAAGATTGGGAGGGCGGCGCCAGCGAGCTCCGTGGTGGCGGTGGCCCGATCAAGGTCACCCGGAAGAGCGATCTCACCGAGGCGGCCCGCGCGTTCATGGCAGCGGCGACCGAGCGCCTGGGTGTGCCTGCCATCGACGACTACAACGCGGAAAGTCAGGAAGGCGTCGCGGTCTTTCAGCAGAGCGCCGCGAAGGGGTTGCGCTACTCCACCGCGCAGGGCTACATCCATGCGGATCCGCTCCCGAACCTGCTGGTTCTCACCGAGACGACGGTCATCAGGATCGTCATCAACGGCTCGCGGGCCACCGGCGTCGAGATCTCGGTCGAGGGCGGCAAGCAGATTGTGCACGCCTCGCGCGAGGTGATCCTCTCGGCGGGAGCGTTCGGGTCGCCGCAGATCCTCCAACTGTCCGGAATCGGTCCCGCCGAACACCTCGCGCAGCACGGTATCGCGGTGCACGCGGATCTGCCGGTCGGCGACAACCTGCACGACCACCTCTTCGTCCCGCTCTCGTACAACATGAAATCGGCGGTGCGTCGACCGACTCCGTCGTACTTCCTGCGCGGACTCCTCGCGGAGAAGCGCCGGCCAGGGAGCTCGTGGGCGGCCGGATCATCGTTCGAGTCCGTCGCGTTCGTGCGCACGTCGTTCGCCCAGGACATTCCCGACCTGCAACTGCTCAGCCTCTACTGGGTCTACCCCTCGCCCAACCAGGACTCCGACAAGCGGGTCGTACCGCCGACGAAGAAGCCGGGGCAGAGTGTCTTCCCGACGCTGATCTACCCGGAGAGCCGGGGCACCGTCAGGCTCTCCTCGGCGGATCCGACCGCGACTCCACTCATCGACCCCGGGTACCTGAGTGTGCCCAAAGATGCGGAAGTGCTGCTCGAAGGCATCGCGATGGTGCGCGAGATCATGGCGGGAACCGGCGACAACGCAGGCGAGATCAACCCCGGGGCCGAGTTCGCCGACGACGCGTCGCTGCGCGCGGAGCTGCCGAACCGAATTCACACCGTGTACCACCCGGTGGGCTCGGTGCGGATGGGCGTCGACGAGCGTGCGGTCGTCGATCCGACGTTGCGGGTTTCGGGCATCGACGGTCTGCGCGTCGCGGACGCGTCGATCATGCCGTCCATCATCGGCGGGAACACCAACGCTCCCTCGATCATGATCGGCGAGAAGTGCGCGGACCTGATCCTTCGCCCCTGAGCGGTTCCGCATCGGTATGCACGCGGTGGGCCTCTTGCCGAAGGGAGGACAATGGGCGGTGGGTTGACCAGTTCGTACGCACCGTCAGGAGCACGCGATGCTACACAGCCACCGAACGTTCTCCCACTTGCTGCACGATATGGGTGAGCAGTCTTTCGACGACCACCGAGTGCGTCATGCGGCCTGGGTCGCGCGATGGGTAGGCCACGGCGCCACCGCTCCCCTGCATCTCGATGACCTCACCGCCCTTGCCGACCGTCTCGAGCCCCAAGCCCTGCCCGCCGGATCGGTGATGTTCTCGGCGGACCAACCGCCGGACGGAGTCTGGATCGTGCGGCAGGGGCAGGTCGAACTGTCCGTCGAGTCGGGCACACAGCGTGCGGTGGTAGGCATGTTGGGTCCTGGCGATGTCGACGGCGATATCGCGCTGGTGCTGGGGGTGCCACTGGCATACACCGCGCGCACGCTCGCCGAGACGCAGTGCCTGTTCCTGCCTCAGCGCAATTTCGACACAGTGCTCACCACCCACCCCGAGATCGCTCGGCGCTGGATATCCACTGTGGCGCAACGGGTTACGGCAGTCCAGACCCGGCTGACCGATATGCTCGGCCGCCCGCTCCCGGTCCAGGTGGCTCAACTGCTTCTCGACGAAGCCGTCGACGGGTCGGTGCAGCTGGATCAGCGCACGCTCGCCGCCATGCTCGGTGTGCGGAGCCCGTCGTTCCACAAGGTCATCGAGGAATTCGAGCGACACCGCCTGATCACCATCGGCCCAGGAAGCATCGGCATCGATGACGGCGACGGATTGCGGCAGCTCACAGCAAAACTTCACAGCCACTGAGCAGCCGGCGGGTGATGACAGGCCGAGACAATATCGGCCTGCGAAAAAACCTTTCCGCAGTTAACTATTCCGGATAGATATCTAATTGCGGATAATGATATTTTTGACACGCTTGGATTTGCGATTTCAACAACAGAAAGATGCGAGCGGGTTATATTTTCTGAACACCCATTTTTTAGCGGTTCGAACTCCCGTCTTACCGCTGCTCGACATTCCCTGGAGATCGCCATGATATCGACCTCTTCCCTGTTTCGTGCGGGCTTTATTGCCCCGGTCGCCATCGCTACCGTCTTTTGTTTGGCCGCACCGGTAAATGCTGCGCCCGTCAGCGTGAACTGGAGCTGCCGGGGCACGGTCCTCGGTATCGGCCAAACCTCGAGCATGAACACCTCGGTCACCGGCACCGCGCCGAGCTCTGCGGCGTCGGGTTCCGCGGTGGCCATCACCATCACACCGGGCGCCTCGTCGGTGCCCAGTTCGGCTTCCGGATTCACCGTGAACAACATCAGCAACCTGAAGATGACCATTCCGACTCCGGCGAATTCGACGGTGGTCTCGGCTACCGCCTCCGGGGGCACCGTGGCGGGCACCGTGGCCACATCGGGCGGGAATGTCGTACTGACCGTGCCGGGCCCGATCGCCGGCGGCACCAGCTTCACCCCGCCGGCGGTGACCATCAACGTCACCGCCGGCGCCGCCGGAACACCGATCACCAGCAAGTACGCGGGGACCAGCTACACCAGTCCCGGTATGACCATGACGACCAATGTCTCCTTTGTCGGCAATGTCGCGACCTCGTGCTACCCGAACCCGTCCCCGACCCTGACCACCACAGCTGTCGTCTGAGCTCACCCGACGAGTGCCGCCGGATGATGACCGGTGTCCGCGCCGGCGGCCTGTGGTGAAGGGGCCGGACCGGGTTGCCTCAGCAGCCCGGCCCGGCCCCACCGACCCACACCCGACGGCAGCATCACCTGATAGTGGTTGCCCTGCTTACGGTTTGGAGCCGAGAAGTCACTTCGACCGAATTATCCGATGCGCAGTATCGCCTCGCCCGGTGTGTCGTACAGTGCATGTCCGGCACAGCCACGGCCGCTTCGACGACCGGAGCGGTGCCGCTTTCGTGATGTTCGTCAGCCGCGGTTCGGGCAGCCGGTCGATCGATGGACAGGAGCGCCCATGCCCACTTCGAGCACCTGGCCGCAATCCCCGCTGCCGCGCCCTGCGGCATCCATCGACTCCGCCGCGCGTCCCGGCTCCCCTGAACGGATCGCGGCGCTCAGCAACCGAGCAGGCCCTGATCGGTGACTTGTGCTGAGCGGTTCTCTGTTTCCAGTGATCGATGGGAAAGCCCGTGTGCCCGACAACAAGCGAACCCGCCCGGATCTCGGTCGAGCTCAAAAGGGCGCTGGAGTTCTACCACGGAAGCGTCGAGGACCTGGTCCGTGAATTGATCAGAGTGCTGGGCGTGAACGAGACCGATCGGCGTGCGCTGGAGATCGTCCTGCTCGAGGAGAAGTCCACGACGCCGGGCAGGCTGGCCGAGCGGCTCGGTCTCACCTCCGCCGGTGTCACGATCATGCTCAACCGGCTGGAGAAACAGGGCTACATCGCACGGTCGCTGCACCCGACCGATCGTCGTCGCGTCATTGTGATGGCCACCGAACTCGCGGCCGATCGCGTACAGGAACTCGTCGTTCCGATGATCGTCGAGAGCTACAAGATGTTGCTGAATTATTATGACGCCGCCGAACTGGAAATAATCGCCGACTTTCTCACCCGTGCGGGCGAACTGCAACGAATTCACCGGCAACGGCTGCGCGAGGTGGATCCCTACTCGCGCCCCTGAGAACAGCACGCCGGTCGGCGTATTTCGAGGGAGAAAGCAGGAATGCAATGCGCACCTTCGACAACAGCGAAGACCCGGTGGCGGAGCCTGTCACCGAGACCGAGCCTCGACCCCAGAATGTGCGACGGTGCGGCCACCCGTCCGCGGCGCGATCAACAGACCGGTTCCGGCGGCACATGTCGCGTGCCGGGGTGGCGGCCGCGTTGGCGATGACGGTTATCGGGACAACGCTCGTGGTGCGGGCAGATTCGAGCCCACCGGCGCGGGCGAACAGCGCGGGGCCGTTCGCGGGCCAACCCACCGCACGATTTTCCGACTACAGTGCCGGCCGAAGCCAGTCCATCGCGACGATCACGAGCACAACAGCCGACAACCCGAGCGAGGTCGCCGTACCGGTCGACGTCCCAGGCGGCTACCCCACTACCGATACCGAGTCCGCCCAACCGGGCGCTGATTCCCCGAGCACGACCACTGCGACGGAAACGACGACAGCCATACCGACGGAAACCGCGACGGCGAACTCGACGGTTGTTTCGGTGAGCGCGAGTTTCTCTGCCACGGCAAGCCTTTCGGTCCAGGACACCTCCGATGTGC
>NZ_JBHWZY010000314.1:0-7254 GCF_042727815.1 Nocardia sp. NPDC060220 | reverse complement strand
GGGAATACGTCATGCACGACGGCGACGTCTGCGACTTCCGCTTCAACGTGTAAACCCTTGCGCCTGGGGCGATCGGCAAAGCCTCAGGCGCACGATCTCCCTTCGGGAGGTCTTGACCAGTTCTGTCCTGTGCTGCTGACCTCGGCCGCTCGACGGACCGCCGCGCTGCCTGCCCATGCTCTCGAGATCCCCTTCCGGTGGGTCCCGCGCGCCCTGTGATGTTCGTTATAGCCGTGTGCTATTCGTTGCAACCATAGGATGCGCCGGTTCGAACGACGGAGGGCTGGATGAAACCGCATTACATGTATCGGTGGGTCAACAATCACGGGTTGGTTCTGCTGTTCAAGAAGATGCTGATCCGGCGTGGCAATCCGTTCGCCCGGTTGATCGGCGGCGCGGAGGGTATCGAGAATCCGTACGCGCTGATCGAGGAGATGCGCGGGGAGGGCGGGTTGATCCGTGCCCTTCCGGTATGGATCACCTTCGATCACGACATGGTCCGGGAAATCCTGCGCGACAACCGTTTCGGTGTCGGTATACCGACGGTGTTCGGGATTCCGGGGCCGGTGATGCGCGCGCTGGAGCGGCGGCCCCTCCCACCGAATCTGATGGATCCGCCGTCGATGCTGGTGGTCGACGATCCCGAGCACAACCGGATGCGCAAACCGGTCTCCGCGGCGTTCACCCCGCGTGCCATCGCCCGGCTGCGCGACCGGATCGAGACGGTCACCGGGGAACTGCTCTGGGCGCTCCCCGACGACGGGCCCACCGACCTGGTCTCGCGGTACGCGGCGCAGGTCCCCATCGCCATCATCTCCGAGATGCTCGGCTTCCCGGACGCCGACCGCGAGATGTTCCTGCACTGGGGTGACGACATCAGTCCGTTGCTCGACCTCGGGATCTCGTGGCAGACGCACCAGCGGGCGATGGAATCCTCGGAGCGACTGCACCAGTATCTCGTCGAGCACCTCGAGCGACTTCGCGCCGAGCCCGGCGACGACATCCTCAGCAGCCTGGTCACCTCGGGGGACCTGTCCACCTACGAACTGTGCGCGTCGGCGACCCTGCTGATGGCCGCGGGCTTCGAGACCACGGTCAACCTGATCGGCAAGGGCATCGTCTGGCTGCTCCAGCACCCCGAACAGCTGGACCGGTTGCGTGCCGAGCCGGAACTCTGGACCAACGCGGTGGAGGAGATCCTCCGGATCGATCCGCCGGTGCAGTCCACCGCGCGCACCACCAGGACAGCGCTGGAGATCGGTGGTGTCCGGTTGCGCGAGGGGTCGACGGTGGTGCTGTCGCTGGCCGGCGCGAACCGCGACCCCGCCGTGTTCACCGACCCGGCCCGCTTCGACGTAACCAGGGGCAACGCCAAGAATCATCTGTCCTTCAGCAGCGGTAGTCATGTGTGCCTCGGCGCTGGTCTGGCCCGGATGGAAGCCGCGCATGCCCTGCGCGCGCTGTTCGAGACCTATCCGGATCTGCGATTGACCCATCCGCCCACCCGCCGGCCGCTGTTCACCCTGCACGGTTATCAGCACCTACCCGCGCACACCGGTCCACGCGTCCGCAGCCAGGTCCCCATCGGCTGACCCGCTCAGCACGCCCCGCCACCGGGTGAGCTCGACGAGCGACACCTAGGTGGTGTTCTGCGCACCCTCGGAGGAGCGGTCCAAGCACTCGGGGACCTGCTGGTGAAACCCGTTTCGGTGGAGAGTTGAACCTGTCACCACACGCGAAACCGGAGGCTCCGATGTCGATCATCAGCACAATCGCCCACTCGGCGGAGCGTCGTGTCTCGGTGTCGACCGGTGACGGGGTGGAGCTCGCGGTTCGTGAGTACGGGGCGCGGAACGCGGACATGACGGTTGTTCTCATTCACGGGCATTGCCTGCGGACCGAATCGTGGACGGATGTGCGGGACGCGCTGCTGCGCGAGCACTCCGGTGCCAAGGTCGTCTGCTACGACCATCGAGGGCACGGCGACTCCGCAATCGCGTCGAGGAAGACCTACAACATCGAACAGCTCGGTCATGATCTGCACGACGTGCTCGACGCTGTCGCGCCGACCGGCCCGGTCGTGCTGGTCGGGCATTCGATGGGTGGCATGACCGTGCTGACCTACGTCGACCAGTACCGGCACGAGGTCGGGACGCGCATCGTCGGTGTCGGGCTCGTCGCCACCGCCGCGAGCGGGCTCGCCGACGCGGGTTTCGGCCGGCTGCTGCACAACCCGATCGTCCCTGTCTTCCAGGCCGCGGTGCGGTGCGCACCGCGGCTGATGCAGCACGCGAAAGTGCTGGCCTGCAAGGTCTTCGCCCCGGTCGTGCGCGCCGCCGAGTTCGGTGATCGCAAGGTCAGCCGGCGCGTGCTGGCACTGGCCGAGGCGATGCACAACGCGACGTCGATCGTGACCATGGCCACCTTCCTGAGCGCCTTCAAGACCTTCGACCGCACCGCCGCCCTGGGCACCCTCTCGACCGTTCCCACCATGATCCTGTGCGGTTCCGCCGACCTGATGACGCCGCCGTCGCATTCGGTCGCCATGGCCGCCGCCGTCGACTACGCCGACTTCGTTCAGATCGACGGCGCGGGTCATTCGGTCATCCTGGAACAGCCCGCCCAGGTCGCCCAGGCCATCGCCCGGCTGGTCGCTCGCGCGGACCGCGCCGGTCGGCCCGCACGCGCCCAGCTGGCCCTCGCCGCCTGAGTCAGCCACCGGCGCAGGATCAGCTCTCGTCGAGCTGGGGACGCCGGACGGATCGGCCGGTGACGTCGGCGAAGTAGCTGCTACGGTCCGATTCTGTGATCGTTTGGCTCAACGGGACCCATGGCGCAGGCAAGACGACGACCAGTGGGCTCGTGCAACAGCTGATTCCGGATTCGCGGGTGTTCGATGCCGAGAAGGTCGGTGAGACGCTCATGGACGTCACGCCGGGGCTGCCCGCGACGAACAACTTCCAGCATTGGCCACCGTGGCGCCCCCTGGTGGTCGAGACCGCCCGGCACATTCTCGACTACACCGGCGGCACGCTGGTGATGCCGATGACCGTGCTGGTCGAGCAGTACTGGCGCGAGATCAGTACCGGGCTCGCGCGGCACGCGATCCCGGTACGGCACTTCGTCCTGCACGCGGACCAGCAGACCCTGCGCGGGCGTATCGAGGGCGACACCGTTCTCGGTCCGTCGGCATTCCGTCTCGCGTATCTCGAGCCCTACGCGGAGGCTGCCCGTACGTGGCTGCACAGTGAGGCCGAGGTCGTGGACACCACGCTTCTCACCCCTGGTGAGGCTGCCCAGCGGATCGCCGACGCCGTGAACAAGTGACGGCCGGTCGAGCGAAGTCTGCTCGAGCAGTCGGCTAAGCCCTGTCGAGTTCGAGTTCTATTGCGCTGGTGAGGAGCTGGCGAGCTCGGGGGAGGGGCAGCGAGCCGCTGTGCCAGCGTTCGCTGAGGCCTTCCACCAGTGTGGTGAGGCGTTCCGCGGTGATGCCGGCGTCGACGGTGGGCGCGACAGTGCCGGATTGCTGGGCTCGGCGGATGAGGGTTTCCACGTCGGCGTTCCAGGCTTCGGTGGTGGCGCACAGGGGCGCGCGCAGGTCGGGGTGGAAAACCGCGCTGGCGCGCAGTTCGCCCCAGGCGACGCTGGTTTCGCGGACTCGGTCGGTGTCTTGGAGTTCGAGCAGCAGCATGTGCTCGACCTGCGCGCGCGCATCGGTCGCATCGGCGGCGTCCGTGTAGGTCTGGGCGCGGTGGTTGATGTGTTCGAGCGCGGCGCGCAGGATGCCCGCGCGATCCTTGAAGTGGTAGTAGATCAACGCGGTGGACACTTCGGCCGCCGCGGCGAGCTTCTCGACGCGCAGGCCGCGTACGCCGTCCTCGGCGATGACGCGGACGGCGGCTTCCATGATCTGGGTACGACGGTCCGACACGATTCCTCACAGTAGGCGCACGTGATCGCGGCGGTGGTGCCGCTGCCGGGCTCAGCCGGCGGGTTCCTGCTGGGTGGTGCAGTGGATACCGCCGCCACCAGCGGCGATGCCATCGATGTTGATCTGCACCACCTCCCGGCCGGGAAACAGCCGCTCCAGGGTGGATTTGGTGGCGGCATCGGTCGCCGGATCACCGAATTCGGGGCCGACGACGGCACCGTTGCAGACGTAGAAGTTGATGTAGCCCGCGGCGAAATCGTCGTCCGCGAACTGCTCGCGCACCGTGGCCGGACCCTCGAGCACCTCGACTCGCAGCGCGCGACCGTGCGCGTCGGTCGCCGAGCGCAGGATGTCGAGGTGGCGACGGGTGACGTCGTAGTCGAAGGAATCCGGGTCGTTGTCGAGCCCGGCGACGACCACGCCGGGACCGGCGAAGCGGGCGTAGAAATCTGTGTGCCCGTCGGTGATGTCCGCGCCCGCGATGCCGGGCAGCCAGATCACCTTCTCGATACCGAGCAGGTAGTCGAGTTCCTCTTCGACATCGGCCTTCTTCCAGCCGGGGTTGCGATTGTTGTTGAGTACGCAGCTCTCGGTGATGATCGCCGTGCCCTCTCCGTCGACCTCGAGCGCGCCGCCTTCGAGTACCAGATCGGTGTGCAGAGTCTCGACGCCCGCGCGGCCGGTGACGAACTGCGCCACCTTGCTATCGGCGCGGTAATCCTGCTTCTCACCCCAGCCGTTGAAGTTGAAATCCACACCGGCCCTGGCATTGCCGCTCCGCACGAACACCGGGCCGGTGTCGCGCATCCACAGGTCGTCGAGGTCGGTGGTGATCAGCTCCACGTTCGCGTTACCGATCAGGCTCTGCGCCCGTGCCAGATCGCCGGGGCGCACCAGCATCGAGACCGGTTCGAAGCGGGCGATCGTGGTGGCGATGGTGGCCAGGTTGCGCTGGACCTCCGGCACCAGCTTCGCGCCCCAGATCTGCTCGTCGGCCACGAACGCCATCCAGGTGCGCTGGTGCGGCTGCCCCTCCTCGGGCATGAGCCAGGTCCTGTCGTCGCTGTCTGCACTGTCGTCGCAGCCCGCCACCAGCACGCTGAACGCGGCCATCGTGGCCTGGACGAACGTACGTCGTCGCATCGGGTTCTCCTTTCCGCTGTCGAGAACCGTACATCCTGACTGAAAATTTAGTCAAGAATGGCGATCCGTGTCAGCCAGGTGACGGCGTCGTGGTTTCACGACTTGACGACCGCCAGCGCGGAGTGGGGCCGGACGTCTCCCACTGCGGGGTGGTGGAGGCGGTCGACCTCGGTGAATCCGGCCGCGCGCAGGACTTCGGCGAGCTGGTCGGTGGGGTAGCGGTAGGCGGTGGTGACTTTGTGGGGGAAGGGTTCGACGGTGTCGGTGGACTCGAAGAAGCCGATCACCAGGCGGCCGTTCGGGGTGAGCACCCGGTGGAATTCCGCCAGCACGGTGGGGAGTTCCGCGGGGGGCATGTGGATGAGCGAGAACCAGGCGAGGATGCCGGGGACGGACGCGGTGGGCGCATCGAGGGAACGGATCGAGCCGAGTTCGAACGCGATGTCCGGGTAGGCCGCCCGCGCGTAGGCGATGAATTCGGGGACCAGGTCTATGCCGGTGGCGGGGACGCCGGCGTCGGTGAGGAACTTCGTGAAGTGGCCGGGGCCGCAGCCGAGGTCGAGGACGGGGCCCGGGGCCAGGTGGGTGAGGGCGAAGGCCGCGTCGTCGGGGGGGAGGTCGGAAGGGGAGCCGAACAGATCGATGTAGAGGGTGTGGATGGCGGTGTAGGCGGCTTGGACGGTGTTGTCGGGCACCCGGTCGACGCTAGTCACTGAACAGGGCATGCCCGGTTTCGTCCATCGTTTGTGATGGGAAGACCCGGGTAGTCGAATGTAGGGAGCCGTTTTCCCAGTCGTAGACACGAAGGGATCGACGATGCCGATCAAGCCTGTTCGACGCATTGCTCGCGCACTGCTGGGGACCACGTTCGTGGCCGCCGGAGTGAACGGGTTGATGAATCAGAAGCCCCGCGCCGCCGCCGCCAACGCGCTGGCCGACAAGGGCAGGACCGGCCTGCCCGACGCACTCGCGGCACGGGTGCCCGACGATCCGAGTCAATTCGTCCGCGTGAACTCCGCGGCGCAGGTGGTCGGTGGGTTGTTGCTGGCCAGCGGACGCGCGCCGCGGCCCGCGGCCCTGGTGCTCGCCGCGACCGTGGTGCCGGGAACCGTCACCGAGCAGGACTTCTGGGCCGAGAACGACCCGGACCGCAGGGCAGCCAAGCGGGTGGGGTTCTTGAAGGACCTCGGGTTGCTCGGCGGGCTGATGATCGCGGCGGCCGATACCGAGGGCAAGCCGTCGCTGGGCTGGCGGGCCCGGCGAGCGTTCTCGCGTGAGGAGCCCCGCATCGCGGCCGAGGGCGCTGCCATCGCCGCCGCGGCCAAGGTTCGGGGCGCGCACCTCGCCGATGTCGCCCACGAGCAGGGCGCGCATCTGGCGGAGGTCGCGAACGAGCGAGGCACCGCGCTGGCCGAGATCGCCCGGGAACGTGGGCCGCAGCTGGCGGACGCGGTGCGCAGCCGCAGCGCCCATCTGGTCGAGGTGGCCAAGGATCGTGGCCCCGAGGTGGCCGAGGCCGTGCGCAGCCGTGGCGCGCACCTGGTCGAGGTGGCCAAGGATCGAGGTCCCGAGGTGGCCGAGGCGGCGCGCACCCGCGGTGCCCAGATCGCCGACGTCGCCAAGGAGAAGGGTCCCGAGCTGGCCGAAGCCGCGCGCGAACGAGGCACGTATCTGGTGGATACGGCTCGCGAACGCGGTTCGGAATTGGCCACCGCCGCACGGGAGCGTGAGGAGATCGCAGCTCCCGCACGCCGGTGGTCGAGGCGATAGCACTCGAATCTCCGAGGCCGGGCCACGATGACGAGGTGAACCCGGCCGGTCTGTTCGTTATGCCCCGATAATCGTGGTCTGGCGTTCCCACCTGCTGTGGCGCACCATAAATCCGGGGTCGGGCATACCGACGAACTCACCGCGCGAACCTGACATCGGGGCAATCCGGCGAATTAGGTTTGGCGGTGAGTTCTGGTGTGAATACTGGGCATTCGCAATGCTTTTCGACAGAGTGGGATTCATCTGATGTTGTCCGGTCGTGAAACGTCCAAGCCGTATGCCGTTCGAGTCGCAGTGGTGGGAGCGACGGTACTGATCGGACTGCTCGGTTCGGCGGGAACCGCTGCGGCACTTCCGGGTTCGGGCTCGGCATCCGGTTCGGCCAGTGGTTCCGCGAACCTGGCCTCGGG
>NZ_JBHWZY010000313.1:0-7254 GCF_042727815.1 Nocardia sp. NPDC060220 | reverse complement strand
GCAGCGAAGGTGGCGGCCACGGCGCCGACCGATTGGCCTTGCTGCCCCTGCTCGACGCCGTCCTCGACATCGCGACCGTCCCGGTCCTGGCCGCCGGTGGCATCGGCTCCGGGCGCACGCTCGCGGCCGTGCTCGCGGCGGGAGCGGCGGGTGCTTGGCTCGGGACCTGCCTGGCCGCCGCGGAAGAATCTCTGCTGCCAGAATCCGCCCGCCTCGCGATGCTCGCCGCCGATTCCAGCAGCACCACCGTCACCACCGCGTTCGACGAGGCACTCGATCTGCCCTGGCCACCGATCTATCCGGCGCGCGTCCTGCGCAACGAGTTCACGGATCCGTGGTCGCGGCTCGAGGGCGACGACGTGCCCGATTCCGACCGCCTTCGCGCGGCGATCGCGGACGACGATCCTCGGCTCGCACCGGTGGATGCGGGTCAGGGTGTGGGATTGGTGACCCATATCGAGCCTGCGGCGGCCATCCTCGACCGACTCTGCGGGGACGCCGCCGAACTGCTGGCGTCACGCCACGGGTAAGGCTGGTTGCGACCGGGCGAGCGGTCGGCCATTGCAAAAATATGTAGACCAGTCTAGTTTTAGCGAGTGGGCAAAAAGGGAGCCGAAACGCGGTGCAAGTTGATCAGGGCGACGCGGTCGCTGATCGAGTCGCACGGATACTTCGGCGCCGGGCTCAACCAGATCGTGCAGGAGAGCGGTGCGCCCCGCGGGTCGCTGTACTTCCATTTCCCGGGCGGTAAGGACGAATTGGTGGCGGCGGCGCTCGCCGAGAGCGGCACCGACATCGCGACGATCATCCGCACGGTCGAGGCGACGGACGCGCGAGATTTCGCGCGGAAGATGGTGAACCTGCTGGGCGATCAGCTGGAAGCGTCGGACTGGACCGTCGGGTGCCCGGTGGCGGCCGTCGCGTTGGACACCGCGTCGACCAACGATGCTGTGCAGCAGGCTTGTTCGGCGACCTATCGACTCTGGGAGGAGGCGATCCGGGAACGATTGATCGGATTCGGCCACCCCGAACCCGAACGGATCACCACGGTCGCGCTCGCACTGATCGAAGGCGGGCTGGTGCTGGCCCGCACCCACCGCTCCCGCCAGCCACTTCAGCACCTCGCCGACACCATCGACGCGCTGATCTGAGCCGTTCCCGACCCGCAGCTGGCGTCATATCCTGAAAATATGTAAATCGGTCTACTGAAAGTAGGACACCATGGCACACACCGACTCCGTCGTTTTCGGCGCCGCCGGGTTCATCGGCCGCTCCCTGGTCGCCGAATTGCTGCGAAACGGGAACACCGTCACCGCCGCACTGCGTGCGGGCAGTCAGGATCGGCTGCGGACCTGGCTCCACGGGCAGCGTGTCGACACCGCCGGTTTGACCATCACCACCACCGATATCGGCGAACCGGATCTCGCGCTGGGCGACACCGTCGAAGGGGTGCGTGATGTGTACAACGCGGCCGCGTTGATGAAGTTCGGGCTGGATGCGCAGGTGGCGCGGCGGGTCAACCTCGACGGGGCGGTGCACGTGCTGGAATGGGCCGCACGGCAACCGGATCTGCGGCGCGTCGTCCACATCACCGGCTATCGCGCGGCCGACGACGGGGGCGAGCAGGACTACGGCAACGGCGCGTACGAGGCGTCGAAGGTCGAGGCCGATGCCCTGCTGCGGCGGCTCGCGGCCGAGCGCGACATCCCGCTGACCATGGCGAATCCTGCCGGAGTTCTCGGACCCGGCCAGTACTTCGGGCTCTCCGACATCATCGACAATCTCTGGCAGGGCCGGTTGCCCGCGTTGCCGGGCTCGGCCGATACCTTCGTTCCGGTGGTCGATCTCGATTACGTGGCCCGGTTCATCGTGGGGCTGCCCACGCACGCCGATACAGTCGGCAAGTCCTATCCGCTGCTGGATGCCGCGACTCCCGTACTGCCCGAACTGATTCGGCTCGTCGCCGACCATCTGCACGTCGGCGCGCCGCGCTTCACGCTGCCGACTGCGCTGGTTCGTCGATTGCCCAGGGCAGTGACCCACGCCGATCCCGAAGCGCTGTCCTTTCTCAGCAGCGACCGGTACGACACGAGCCGAAGCGACGCCATCGCACAGCGTCTCGGCATCAGCCATCCGCCGGTCGACGAACTGTTGCGCACCTACGCCGACGGGATCGTCGCCGGCCGCAACGGCACCGTCGCACCCACACCGAAATCCGGATTCCGTGACGGGACCTGGTTGGTCGGCGAGCGAAGCGACCCGGAATATGTTCTGTTGCACGGGATTCCGCTCGACAGCGAATCATGGTCCGACGTGGTGCGGGAGTTGGATGCCCCTACCCTGGCGGCCGACCTTCCCGGGCTCGGGCGCTCGGCGGTGTCCGCGCAGTCGACCGGCGACTGGATGGAGGAACTGATGGCGCCGGTGCGGACGCGACCGATCATCGTCGGTCATTCGTTGGGCTCTTGGGCCGCAATCGAATTCGCGCTGCGCCATCCCGATCGGGTGTCACGGCTGGTACTGATCGCGCCCGCTTTCCTCCAGCAGCCCGCCTCCCGGCTGACGGGTTCGCCCCTCGCCGCCGAGGTCGTCAAGCGGATGTCCGCCGCGACAATGGCTGCGCGACTGGGCATTCCGGAGGGTCCTGCCATTGCCTCCGCTCTCGCGGCTCTGCGACGACCTGGCGTTGCCCAGCGCACGTGGGCGGCCCTGCGCGCCGCCGGTGCTTCCCGAGACGAACTCGCCGCGAAGCTGACCCGGGTCACCGTTCCGGTCGACATCATCGTCGGTTCGGACGACCCACTGGTCGAGCCGACCGATCGGCCGGTCACCACGATCGCCGGAACCGGCCACTATCCGCACCTGACCCATCCGGATCTCATCGCGCGTGCCCTGCGCGGCGAATCGGTCTCTGCTGCACCGTAAGACCACCCGACGAGCAGCAGCCGCTAGTTGGGCCGACAGCCAGATCGGTCCGCGACGCTCACCCGGCCGGAGCCGTGAGTTCGATCCGGAGTGCGGGGTCGTTCACCATCTCCGGCTGGAGTGCGATGGTTTCCTCGGTTCGCCACCGTGTGTGCCAGATGGGGACGCCGCCGGGGAGATTCAGTTCCCGCGGGGTGGTGAGCAGGGGTAGGTCGAGGCGGGCCGAAGTGACGGTAACGGCGGCGTTCGTCGGCGTGTGCGACCATACGTCGTCGACTGCGTTGGTGATCCGGACGCCGAGTCGGTGGCCGGTGGCCAGGCGGGCATCCTGCCAGAGCAGCCGGATCCCGGATTCCGAGCGGACCGGGGCGATACCGCGGGTGATGACGGTGGCGCGTCCGTCGGGGGCGATGTCGTAGAGCTCCAGTGCGACAGTCGCTTCCGGCGGGCCGCTGAGGGTCAGCGCGGCAGTGGCGCGGCCTGCGAGGTGCACGGGCTCGGCGACCGGGGCCGAGATCGACCAGATTTCCCGGTCCGCGCCGGGCAACAGACCACGATCGCTGTAGCTGCCGGTGCGCAATGCGATGGCTGTGCGCTGGGCGTCAGTAGGCGGCCAGGCGGGTTCACCGCGCCACCCACCATCGAACTGGCCGACGGTCACCGGCGGTCCGGGTACCTCGACATCGGCGCCCGCCACGTGTTTGTCCAGGAATGCGTAGAGCTCCGAGGCGAAGTGGGGTGTGCCGCACTTCTCGCGGCAGTCCGAGTGGCCCCACTGGCCGAACCAGGCGCGGTGTTCGCCGGGGCCTCTGGCTTCCCATGCCTCGATGATGCGGTCGGCGCGGGTATTGGAGTCGAGGAAGCTCTGGCCGAGGAACATCGGGGTGGTGTTGCCGCGGACGGCCTCGACCATGTCGCGCTCGCGCCAGTCCGGGTTGGCGCCGTTGTGGTCGGTGGTGAGGGCGAGGTAGCGGGCGGCGCAGTCCTGGGTCATCTGGACGGCATTGGCTTTGTACTCGTCGCCGTCGTCGGGGTGACCGGGGGTCGAGGCGATGGCCAGGTGTTCCGCGCCCGCGGTGTCGGCGGGGCGGATACCGTCCTCGGTCAACGGTTTTCCGCCGAACTTCCACGCCGTGCCCTGCATGTAGAGGTAGGAGTACGGATCGACGACCGGTTCGAACGCCGCCACCGCCGCGAGCCCCTTCGGCTTCGCGGCGAGCGCCATCATCCCGGTCCATCCCTCATAGGACGTGCCGACCACGCCGACCCGCCCCGTCGACCACGGCCTGCTCGCCGCCCACTCCACCGCCGCCGCCACATCCGACCGCTCCCCCGGGCCGCCGAAATCCGGGCACCCGTTGGACCCACCGAATCCGCGCAGATCGACGATCACATACGTGTACCCGGCCCGCAGCGCCCACTCGACCGGCAAGTTGTCGGTCGAGGGCCCACCACCCGGGCGAGGCTGGGACAGGTAAGCCAGATGCGCCCGGTACGGACTGGCCGTCAGCAGCACCGGAGTCCGCGCGTCGGCGGCCACACCCGGCGGCCGAAGGACATCGGCGTGCAGCCGCGTGCCGTCAGGGGCGGTCAAATACTCCTGCGTCCACGTGAACGCCACATTCACCGGTTCCGCCGTTGCCGGCGCCACCATCCCGAGCACCAACGCCACACCGGCCACCGCCCGCGCCACCACAACACCCAATCGCACCCCCGGACTATTGCCGGTCCCCGCCTCGCCGTCCAGCCCCGATAATCCGGGGCGTGTCGCCGATCAGCGATCCGCCCGGGCATCCAGCTCGGCGAGCAACTCCAGACTGTCGCCGTAGAGAGCGTGCTGCACCCGTTCGTCATAGGACGCCGCCGAGGACCGGACCGGTGTGCGGCGCACCAGATACTGACCGGTGATTGCCTCCCGGTCAGGTGCTGCGACCAGCCATGCGAGATCCGCGCCGGACCTACGCGGCGTGCGAACTCCAGGGAGTACGACAAGGGCGCGGGCGATCGTCTTCCAGCCCAGCCGCTGGACGGCACTAGCGTTCCTGGCCAATCCGGTTCCAGGCATCAGGCCCGGGTCGAACGCGTTCACTGTGATGTCGCGTGGGGCCAACTCGCGAGCGAGGTGATAGGCGGTCTGGAGGTTCGCCAACTTCGAGGTGGTGTAGCGGCGGCGAGCGTCGCGCTGTGCCGATTCGGTCGGTAGCGGCGGATAGGCGAGTTCGCGGGCAGTGGCGCGCAGTGGGTGCGGCATCCCGGTGAACTGGTCGGGATCATGAGTTCCCGAGGACACCACGATGATTCGCGCGGGTGCGGTGAAGTGGGCGAGCAGGTCGATGACGAGGCCGAGGTGGCCGAGGTGGTTGGTGGCGAACGTCGCCTCCATGCCGTCGGAGGTAAGGGTCCGGCCGGTGAATTGAACGCCCGCGTTGCACACCAGTCCGGACAGCGGTGGTAGGTCCGCGGCGACGAGTTCGGCGACGAACCCACCGACCGACGGGCGCGAGGACAGGTCGAGTGCCATGCCGTGCGCGCCGATCGCCGCGGCCAGTTCCCGAGTTCGCGTCGCGTCGCGACCGGTGATCACCACCGTGTTGCGCGGGTCGAGGGCGAGGTTCCTGGCGCATTCGTAGCCGAGTCCGCTCGTACCGCCGGTGACCACGATAGTTCTGTCACTTGATGTCATATGGCACAGTCTGCCAGATTGTGGAGTCGTGCGACACTGTCTCGATGTCGCTGCGGGAACTCAAACGGGAACGGACCAGGCAGTCCATCGTCGACACCGCGTTCCGCCTGTTCGCCGAACGAGGCTTCGACCGCGTCACTGTCGCCGAGATCGCGGCGGCCGCGGAAGTCGGCACCCGCACCCTGCACCGCTACTTCACCAGCAAAGAAGAGCTCGTCTTCCCCGAAGACGATGACCTGCGTGCCGACCTGGCCCGACTCCTCGCCGAACGCCCCGAGGGCGAACACCCCGAAACCACCCTCGCCGTCGTCATCACCCCGCTGATCAGCAGATTCGGCGGCGAACAACTCGCACAGGCGCGCACTCGCGACGCCCTGATCACCAGCACGCCGGCGCTACAAGCCCGCGACCTGGCCAAACAGGCCGCCGTGGAAAAGCTCATCGAACATCACCTGGCCCGCCGACTCGGTGTCGCTGTCGACAGCGACGTGCGGCCGGCCCTGTGGGCGAAGATCGGGATGGCGTGCTTCTTCTCCGCGTACCGAGTCTGGCTCCATGAAGGCGGCGACCTCGCTCAATACCTGATCGATGCCCGCACGGCGTTGGCCGAATCCGTTCCCCGACGCACGTGACGCGCCTCGTTGTGCTTGACCGGTACTCCCGTAGCGGTCGGTAGTGCGGACCCGTGCTGCGCCCACGAACCGGGCAGGTCAAAGGATTGATCACCTATCAGGCTGCCACGGATGCCTCGGCCCCACAGTGCGCGCCTTCCTACCTGCTCCGACAAGGTGCGCCGGACAAGTACGACTCCTCGCTGGATCTCGTTCAGATCGACCAGATGTTGTCGTCCGGTCATGCGATTTCCGTACCCGACCGGGAGGGGCCGAAGGGGACACTGTTCACCCCGAGACAGCCGGGTTACGCCGCGCTCGACGGAGTGCGCGCGGCCCAGGGACGCCGTGCACGACGAGATCGTCACCATCGCGGGGCCCGACAAGGCGGTGGCGCAGTGGTGCGCATCGGGGGCGCGAGTCACGTATACGCGGGACCAATCGAGCGAGCACGTCAGCCTCGCGATCAGTGCGACTCCCGCGGTCCTGCGCTGGATCGATGAGCGTCTGGCAGGGCAGGCCGCGCCGGACGGTTGCTCGACGCGCACGGTGACGTCCATGTCGCTTGGTGGTGCCTAGCGCGCGGTCGGGACTACGAGTCGGCACCTCCGGCCGGATACAGACGAGTCCGCCCGCCTCATCCTGATGGTCTTCGCCAACGAGCTGTACTCGGGCTCCGTCGAGCCGGACGTCCGCCCGCTGTACGCGGTCGTCACCGGCCTCGTGCTCTACAACGCCTCGGTGCTCGCGGAGATCGTCCGGGCCGGCATCCAGTCGGTCGACGAGGGCCAGACCGAGGCGGCCCACGCGCTCGGCATGAGCCAGGGCAAGACCCTGCGCCGCATCGTGCTGCCGCAGGCGATGCGCGTCATCGTGCCGCCCACCGGCAACGAGGTCATCAACATGCTGAAGACGACCTCCCTGGTGGCGGCCGTCCAGTACTACGAGTTGTTCAAGCACGGCCACTTGCGCCACACCATCCGCCAGCTGTTCGGCGGCGGGTCGACGAGGTCACGGGCCCGGGCGTCCAGACAC
>NZ_JBHWZY010000312.1:0-7254 GCF_042727815.1 Nocardia sp. NPDC060220 | reverse complement strand
CCGAAGCGGGGATCTTCGGCGACCTGCTCGCCCACCTCGGCGCCGAGCGACTCGGCGGCGCCGACGAGATCGTCCTGAGCCATGTCGCCACGCCCGGCGGTGAGGGCTCGCGCGGAAGTATGCGCACCGTCTTCCAGAATCTAGATGTCTTCACCAGTGGCGGCCTGTCTTGGTCCGACGGCGAATTCCACACCGGTCCCCAGCCCCGCCGGACCACCTTCCTACTTCCAGACGAGACGGAACCCATTGCAGTGCTGAAGTTTCCGCAACCCTCCGTGGTGACGATTCCGCGCCACACCCCGGCACGCTCGGTGGAGGGCGTACTCGCGAAGTCGATTTTCGACATCGTCGGCACCGTCACCGAAGCCGATCTGGACGCCGCGCCCGAAACACCGTCGGCCCCGGCCGCGTACTCGATGGTCGTCGACATCCACCGCGACGGCCGGACCCTGCGTGGGATCGGCCGCGGTCCCGACGCCTACCGCAACAGCGCCCAGCTCGCGGTCGAGGTCGCGACGCGAATCGCCGCCGGTGTGGGCAAGCCGGGCGCGCGGTCACCCGCCGAGCTGTTCGAGCCGGTCGAATTCCTCGACGCTCTGGCGGCTTTCGGCATGACATGGTCGCTGCGTTGACGGTGCGCCCGCGGTGGATCGCCGCGCCCGTCGCCGCCGTGGCCGCGCTCATTCTGGTGGCGTTCGGTGCGCGCGACACCGAAACCTCGTGGTCGAGTGCCTGGACGACCGCTGTGCAGTACCCGGTCTACCAGAACTGGTCGGCGATGGGTTTCGCCGATCAGACTGTGCGACAGGTGTTTCGCCTGTCGCAGGAGGGGCCGCAAGTCAGGATTCGGTTGTCGAATCGCTTCGGCGAGTACCCCCTGCCCGTGTCGGCGGCGACGGTGGCCGCCAGCGCGGGCGGAGCGGCGATCGTCCCGGAATCGGTGCGGGGGTTGAGCGTCGGCGGGCAGTCCACCTTCGTGATCGCGCCGGGGGCCGAGGTGATCAGCGACGCGGTGCGCACCGCGGGGTCATCGATCGCGGTCACGCTCTATTTCGACCGACCCACCGGCCCCGCGACTCAGCACGGCCAGTCGCTGGCCACCAGCTACCGAGCGCAGGGCGATCACGCCGACGACCCGTCGGCGGCGCCGTTCACCGACACCTCGCAGTCCTGGTACTACGTGGCGGGCATCGAGACGCTGCGGTCGAGCACCGGCGACGTCACCGTGGCCTTCGGCGATTCGATCACCGACGGCTACCGCTCCACCCCCGACGCCGACCTGCGCTACCCCGACCAGCTCGCGGCGGTAGGCCACCACGGCCCGGTGGTCAACGCCGGAATCAGCGGCAACAGGCTGCTCACCGACTCGACCGTGCTCGGCGACAGCGCGCTGGCGCGGTTCCGTCGCGACGTTCTCGACCAACCGGGCGTCGGCACCGCCGTCGTCCTGATCGGGATCAACGACATCGGCCTGTCGGGCAGTGCGGGCCCGGACGGGGTTGTCTTCCCGCCGGTTTCGACCGAGCAGCTCATCGTCGGATACCGCGACTTGATCGCGCAGGCGCGCGCGGCGGGCGTGCGCATCGTCGGCGCGACCATTCTGCCGTTCGCCGGTTCCGCGTACTACTCGCCGGAGAAGGAACGATTGCGGACCGAGGTGAACACTTGGATTCGGGAGTCGGGCGCTTTCGACACGGTGGTCGATCTCGAACGAGCGCTGGCCACTCCCGGTGATCGCACCCGCCTCGCCGACGCGTTCGACAGCGGTGATCACCTGCATCCCAACGACTCCGGCTACCGAGCCATGGCAACGGTCATCGCACCTGCTCTGGCGACGTGATCGCCGTCTCGCCCCACCTGCCGTGACCAGGCCCGATACTGACCCGTACCCCAACGGCCGGTGAACCCTGATCGGTCGAGTGGCAGGTCGGGCGGGGGCTCGATATGCTCGACTCCGACTTCGAAACAGGCTGCCTTGCTGCGTGTTTGATCGACCACTATGGCAGGGGGCCTGTGAGTACTGCGGAAGTACTGCCGATGGCACAGACAGTAGCTGCGCCGAAGGCGTCCGGCGACAGCGCCGGATCTGTGGTGCTCGGTGCCGGCGTGGCGGTGGTGGCGATCGCCGCGGTGACCGCGGTGTTCACGCCACCGGCCATCGGCATCCCGGTGCTCGCCGCGGCGGTGGCCGCGGCACTGATCGGCTGCCCCGCGGTGTGGTTCGCCCTGCGTCAGCGCGCGCAGGCGCGTGCGAGTCTGGCCGCTGCCCAGCAGGCCGAGCAGCAACTGGCCGCGACCGTGGCCGAGGCGAGCGCGCGCCTGACCCAGGCCGACGAGCACACCGCCGCGTACGCGTGGGAAGCCCAGGAGAACTCGCGCCGGGGCGCGGCGGCACTGGCCGCCTTCGCCGGTGCGGCCGGCCGCATCCAGGCGATGACCACCTCGATGCTGGCCGAACTGCGGGAGATGGAACACCGCCACGCCGACCCGCGAGTGCTCACCGACCTGCTCCACATCGACCATCGCACCGCCCAGGCCGGACGACTGGCCGACAGCATCGCGGTCCTGTCCGGTGCGCGCACCGGCCGCCGATGGGCGAAACCGATCGCGATGGAATCGATTCTGCGCGGCGCGATGGGCCGTGTCGCCGGGTATCAGCGCGTCCGGCTGCGGGCGATCGCCGAGGTCGGCATCGCCGGGCACGCCGCCGAAGGCGTGATGCACACACTGGCCGAACTCCTCGACAATGCCTGCAACTTCTCGCCGCCCACCACCGAGGTGCACGTCTACGCCGCGGAAGTGCCCGCGGGCGTGGTGATCACGATCGAGGACAGCGGCCTGATCATGAGCGATTCCGCGCTGCGCCGCGCCGAATCCGCCGTCACCGGGCGCGATCACAAGGGCAAGGGCGTGGATCTCGCCTCGCTGTCGGGTACCCGGCTCGGCCTCGCGGTGGTCGGGCATCTGGCGCGTAAACACGAACTCACCGTGTCGTATCGGCCGTCGGCGATCGGCGGCACCGCGGTCGTCGTCGTCATCCCGCGCGAGCTCACCGCCCGCGCCGAACGCCGCAGTCGCAATGTGGTGGCGGCGCCACGCTTCGCCGAACCCGCCACGCTGAGCCAGTTCGACAGTCCGATCCCGCGCAGAACCGACACCGGCACCATGGATTTCAGCGAGCCGGCCGGCCAGCACGCGCGACCGGAGACCGACGGCGCGGTCCCGACCTCGCCCTCGCTGCCGAAACGCCGCCGGGGCGACACCCTGGCCCAGGTCCACCCCGAAGGTCTCACCGCCGCACCCGCAGCCAAGGCGGCACCGGCCAAGCCCACTGCCCTCGGTGCCTTCCAGCGCTCCGCGCCGGGCCGCACCAACGCAAGCCACGAACCGGGCAGCGCCGCCGCGGCTCCCGACCCCATGGAGGACCGATGACCACCACCGCCCCCGCCCACCTCGGCTGGCTGCTCGAGAAGCTGCTCGCCCGCACCCCGCGCGCCAGGCATGCCCTGCTGCTGTCCGGCGACGGGCTCAAGATCTGCCACACACCGGAACTCGATGTGGACCGCGCCGATCAGCTGGCCGCCATCGCCGCCGGATTCCAGAGCCTGTCGCACGGGGCATCCGTGGAGTTCGGTGACGGGCGTGGCGGAGTTCGCCAGTCGATGACCGAGTTCTACGGCGGCATCCTGTTCGTGGTCGAGGCGGGGCGCGGCGCGCACCTGGCGGTGGTCGCCGCCGAGGACGCCGATGCCGGTCTGGTCGGCCACACGATGCACGAGCTGGTCGAACAGCTCGGTGAGCATCTGGCTGCCCAGCCCAGACGCGGAGCGATCGAGTGACCAGGGCGGGTCGCGACGACGATCCCGACCGTTTCTATACGCTGACCGGCGGACGCGCCCCCGTAACCGAGGACTTCGACCTGGTCACCCTGGTGGTCAGCGAGTCCGCGCCCACCGCGGGCATGTCCTCGGAGCAGGCCGCGATCCTCGACATGTGCCGGGCGCCGACCGCCGTGGTGGAGATCGCGGCCGAGCTGCGCCTGCCCGTCGGGGTGGCCACGGTCGTGCTGTCGGACCTGCTGGCCTCGGGCAAGATCACGGTGCGCCCACCGCTGTCGGCGGCGATGTCGCTGGACGCTTCCACCCTCGAGAAGGTGCTCGTTGGACTTCGCAAGCTCTGAGAACGTGCCCGAGCGGGCTCGAGCGCCGCTGCACAGCACGGCAATGCACGGGTTGAAGATCGTGGTGATCGGCGGATTCGGTGTCGGCAAAACGACACTGGTGCGCTCGGTGAGCGAGATCCGGCCCCTCGACACCGAAGCCACGATGACCGACGTCGGGGCAGGTGTCGACGACACCAGCGGTGTGCCCGGCAAGTCGACCACCACCGTCGCCTTCGACTTCGGCCGCATCACCCTCGACGACGAACATGTGCTGTATCTGTTCGGAGCTCCTGGTCAGCAGCGGTTCTGGTTCCTGTGGGACCGGCTGTTCGCCGGTGCGCTCGGCGCGATCGTGCTGGTCGACCAGCGCCGGATCAGCGACTCCTGGTACGCGATCGACCGGCTCGAACATCAGGGCACTCCGTTCGTGGTCGCCTGCAACGACTTCGGCGATTCCCATTCGCCCGGAGCGGTGCGTGACGCGCTCGATCTCGATCCGGCGGTGCCGCTGGTGATGTGTGACGCGCGCTCGCGCGAATCGAGCAAGCAGGTGCTGATCACGTTGGTCGAGCACCTGTATTCCGCTGTCCCGCAGGGAGAAACCGTCTGATGAGCACACCGACCGGCGCCTGCCCGATCACCGGCGCGGTGCCGTTGAGCGGGCCCGAGTTCCACATCGAACCGCACGAGGTCTACCGGCGGATGCGCCGCGACCACGGCCCGGTCGTCGAGGTAGAGCTGCCGGGCGGTTTTCCGGCGTGGCTGATCATCGGCTATCGCGAACTGCACCAGGTGACCAGCGATCCACTGCTGTTCCCGCGCGATGTGTCGCTGTGGAATCAGTGGGGCCGGGTTCCAGAGGACTGGCCGCTGCTGCCGATGATCGGGCACCCGATGCCCTCGATCTACTTCACCGCGGGCGCCGAACACCGCAGGCACCTGGCGATGGTGGAACCGGCACTGGACGCGGTGGATCACTTCGAATTGCGCAGAGCCTGTGAGGAACTGGCCGACCGTCTCGTCGACGGGTTCTGTGGGCGCGGCAGCGCCGACCTGATCGCCGAGTTCGCGGTGCCGCTGCCCGCGCTCGCGCTGGCGCGCATCCTCGGTCTGCCCGACATCGATGCCGCAGACCTCGCCCTGGCGATGAAACAGCTCGCCGACGGTGGCGCCGACGCCCAGTCCGGGCACGCCCGCTTCGCCGAGCACATGGCCCGCCTGGTCGCGGCGAAAAGGGCACGTCCCGCTGGGGATCTGGCCTCGATGATGCTGGCCGACCCCGAGCCGTTCACCGACGAGGAATACATGAACGACCTGATGGCGATCGCCGCCGCGGGTCACCTCACCACCGCCGACTGGCTCGGCAGCTCCATGCGGTTGATGCTCACCGACGACCGGTTCGCGAACGCGCTCGGCGGTGGCAGGCGCAGTGTCGGTGAGGCCATGAACGAGGTGCTCTGGGAAGAGGGTCCCACCTCGATTCTGGCGGGGCGCTGGGCAGCGCGCGACACCCGTCTCGCCGACAAGACGATTCGTTCGGGCGACCTGCTGCTGCTCGGTCTCGCGGCCGCGAATCTGGATCCGCATGTGCGCCAATCGTTTACCGATGGCGGCTCGGTACCCACCGGCAACAACGCGCACTTCGCGTTCAGTTACGGTGAATATCGCTGCCCTTTCCCGGCGCAGCAGATCGCCGAGATCATCGCGAGGACCGGGATCGAGGTGCTGCTCGACCGGCTGCCCGATGTCGACCTCGGGGTGCCCGCCGACCAGCTCACCCGGCGACCTTCGGCTTTCCTTCGGGGCATGACCGCACTGCCCGTTCGTTTCACACCAGTTCGACCCGTCGGAGGTTTCTCGTGAGCTCGCCATGCCCTTTCGCCATCGACCCCATGGTCGGTGACCTCAACGGGGAAACCGCCCGACTTCGAGCACTCGGTCCGATCACCCGGATCGACCTGCTCGGTGTGCCCGCCTGGACGATCACCGATCACGCCCTCGCGCGTCAGCTGACCACCGACACCCGGCTGGTCAAGGACATCAACGCGTGGTCGCTGTATGCCGACGGCGTGGTGACCACCCAGTGGCCGCTGATCGGGATGGTCCTCGTCGACCGTTCGATGTTCAGCGTCGACGGCGCCGAGCACCGCCGGTTGCGGCTCAAGACGGCCCAGGCACTGGCCCCGCGGCGGCTGGAAGAGCTACGCCCGGTGATCGAACAGCTGACCGCCGACCTGCTCGACGACCTCGAAACCGCCGGCGCCGACGGCGCTGCCGTGGACCTCAAGGAGGTCTTCGCCTACCCGCTGCCGATGCGCGTGGTCGGCGACCTGATGGGCGTCGCGCGCGAAGACCACGCGCAGCTGCTCGAGTGGTACAAGAAGTTCTTCTCGGTGATGACCCCGCAGGACGAGCGCCTCGAGGTGATCGGCGGCCTCGATGTGTACTTCACCGACCTGGTCCGGCAGAAGATCGCCGACCCGGCCGATGATCTGACCTCGGCGTTCGTCACCGCCGACGAGGGCGGCGAGCCGCTCACCGAGGAAGAGGCGATCGGCAACATCAAGGCCCTCGTCGCCGCGGGCCACGAGACCACCGTCAGCCTGATCATCAACACCGTGCGCGCGCTGCTCGCCGAACCCGAGCAGCTGGCGAAAGTCCTTGCCGGGGACGTGGAGTGGAAGCAGGTCATCGAGGAATCGCTGCGCTGGGACGGCCCGGTCTCGCACCTGCTGATGCGTTTCGCCACCGAGGACATCGTTGTCGGCGACACCGTGATCGCCAAGGGTGAGGGCGTGGTGATGTCCTACCGTGCCGTCGGCCGCGACACCGCGGTGCACGGCGAGACCGCCGACGAGTTCGACGTGACCCGCCCGACCGCCAACCGCCACTTGGCCTTCGGCTACGGCCCGCACATCTGCCCCGGCGCCGCGCTGTCGCGTCTGGAAGCCGCGATCGCGCTGCCCGCGCTGTTCGCCCGCTTCCCGAAGCTGCGCCTTGCCGTGCCCGACAGTGAGATCGGCAACCTGCCGGTGCTCACGCAGAACGATCTGGCCGCGCTGCCGATCATCCTGAACTGACCGGCGACGCGT
>NZ_JBHWZY010000311.1:0-7273 GCF_042727815.1 Nocardia sp. NPDC060220 | reverse complement strand
CCTTCGTCGCCTACGCCCCGGCGGCTAACCGGCGACCCGGCCGCGACCGGCCACTGCGTGGCCGCTGCTCCCTAGGGGTCGCAGGTGGTGGGTGGGAGTGCGGTCATGGCGGGTCTGGGGTTGGGCGGTGTGGGTCAGCTGGCTACCGGGGGATCTTCGGCGTCCAGTGCGGCCAGTAAACGGGCGCGCAGGGACGGTGGCGGTGGGGTGGGGGTTGTGGACGCGAGCTGGGCGAGAGCTTCGCGGGTACCGCGCACCTCTCGCAGGAACTGCGTACACAGGGTGGAGTCTTCGGTATCGATGATGGTCTGGATCGCGTGATGGTCTTCGTCGTCGATCAATCCGAGCGCGACGGTGTGCGCGAGATCGATCTGGGCTTCGTTCATCTCACGTCACCCCCAAACTTTTCTTCAGTCGTGTCAATCCGTCCCGAATTCGGGACTTAACGGTCGGTAACCCGATGCCGAGGTATGTCGCTACCTCCGCGTAGGTCCGCCCGCCGTAGTAGGCGAGCGAGATCGCCTCGCGCTGGGTCTCGGTGAGGGTCGAGAGTCCGCGCTGGACGGCCTGTTGTTCTAGTCTGCGTTCCACCTCCTCGGTGACCTCGTCGAATTCGTGTCCGAGCACCCGGATCCCGTACGCGACCTCGCGCTGGGTGTGGGCTTGCTCGGCGCGAACCCGGTCGACCGCGCGCCGGTGTGCCAACGTCATCAGCCAGGTCACCGCCGACCCCTTGGCGGGGTCGAAACTCGTAGCGGTACGCCAGATCTGGAGATAGACCTCCTGAGTGGTCTCCTCCGCGTACCCGGGGTCGTGGAGCACCCGCAGGACCAGGCCGAAAACGCGCGCGGACGTTCGGTCGTACAGCTCGGCAAAGGCCTGCTGGTCGGACAGGCCGCATCGTTCCAGCAGTGCAGCTAGCTCGACTCCTTCGGCCGCGCGTGCGGTAACCGCAGAATCCACGCTCGGTGGAAAGGCTTCGCTTCGGAACCCATTCTGTGTCATCGGTCACGAATGTAGCCCGAGGCTATGACCTCCCCGCGGCCGGGGGTGCCCTTTATTCGGGTGCCAGCTGTTTGCTAGAGATTCGGCGCGCCACGGCCAGCGGATTGGAACAGATTTGCCAACCCGGCCAGACGGGTCCGGTCGACCTCAGACGGCCATCCGTCGCCGGTTGCGGCGGGCGTGCATCTCGCGTTCGGTCTCGGACATGCCGCCCCAGATGCCATAGGGCTCGCTGACCTTGAGGGCATGGGTGCGGCATTGCATCAGCACGGGGCAGGCCCGGCAGATCTCCTTGGCGCGCATCTCGCGCGCTGTGCGGGCGCGGCCGCGTTCGCCGTCGGGGTGGAAGAAGACCGCGGAGTCCTGACCGCGGCACGAGCCGCGCATCTGCCAGTCCCAGACATCGGCGTTCGGTCCGGGAAGGTGGGTGGGCATGGGCATGTGAACTCCTTGAGGCGCGAGCTCGTCAGCGTTGTCGAGCGAGTGGTGCGGCAGGTCTTCGCGCCACCCGGTGGGGGTGGCCGGCTCGACGGTGCCTGACGGTGCCGCTCGGAGGTCGCTGCGATTTCGCGCGGCGCCAACCGTGGCGATGAGCTACGTTAGGTGCAGGCGGGAATTTCCGTCAATAGTTCGGCGCATGAGTTCAGTAAATCTGCAACGCTGAAATTTAACCTACTCACTATTTACATTTCACACCCGATCCCTCCATACTGTTTGGTTGGCTATGGATCGGGTGTCTTCGCGTTTCCGAGACATCCCATATTTTCCCAGGTCGCGCCGGTCGGGGCCTGGTTCGTGCCGGCGACGGCCAGGGCCGCTGGGTGTGCTGGATCACAACGGCCTCCGCGCCCGGACTGCGTGCAGATGGCGAAAACGGGGCGTGAAGGTTAATTGCGCGAAACGCATGTGAATTCGAGACTTTCCGGTAGTGGCATCGGGGAGCGGAGATTTACCTGATGGCAACATCGACACTCGAGCGAAATGCTGATTGTTTGCTGATTGCCCCTCGTCGATCCATAACATGGGCGCTGCCCGGGGCGGGTGGCGGCTAGAGTCTCGTCGTGCAGACAATGGCCTCACCCGCGGATATCGGTTCCGAAATACTCGTTTCGACTGCTTTCGGGCCCACTCCCGGCCTGGCCGCTACGGAGTTGCCGGAGCCGGCGGACCCGTTGTCGCGGTGGTACCGCGCGGTCGCGCTCGGCGGCCAGGGCCGCTATGCCGCCGCCCGTGCCGACCTGCTGATATCGGCCAGAACCGCGACCGATCCCGGCCTGAAATCCCTCGTCGAGAGCACCCGTGGATCGCTGCTGCGCCAGCTCGGTGATCACGCGGGTGCGGCAGCGTTCGACGGTCGCGCCGCGGCGATCGCGCTCGGCGCTTCCGGAGCGTCGCGCGCCGAGGCGCTCGCCGACGCGTATACGGGCCTGGCCGCCGATGCCCTCGGCACCGGACGACTCGCGCTGGCCCGCACACTGCTCGGCCGGGTGCGGCCACTGCTCGCCGCGGCACCTCCGCGAGCCGAGGTGCGCTGGCACTGGGTGCGCGCCGAGACCGCGCTCGCCGGCGGTGAAGCCGACGCAGCGCTCCGCGACGCGGTCGCGGCGGTCGAACTCGCCGGGGCGCTTCCCTCTGTGCGTCACCAGGTGAAATCGGCGCTGCTCGTGGCGGCCGCGACAGCTGCCACAGGTGACCTCTCCGGGTCCGCCGAACTGGCCGTGCGAGTCGACGCGGACTGCCGCGAAAACGGCCTTCTCCCACTGCGCTGGGCCACCGCGATGCTGCGCTCGGGAGTCGCCGAACCGGCTCCGGCGCGCGCCGCGGCGGGCGAAGCCGCAGATCATGGCGCCCGTCTACGGGCCTGGGGTGGGGACATCGCCCCGCTGGGTGCCTGATTCGCTCCGGATGATCTTTCTGAGAGCACGGTTAGAAGCGGCCACGCCCGCTGGCGGCCGATCCGGGGGTCGCTATTGTTAGTGCCGTTCCGCCATTTCGGTGGAAGCTCGGTCACATTCGACCGCGCCACTCGTAACGCCAGGAAAATCTCTGACGATGACGCATATGGGCGAAGAGTTGGACCTCGCCGTCGCTGCGGCTGCGCAGGGCGACAGGACCGCTTTAGCTCGGGTATTGGAACTGGTCCGTCCCTTGGTGGTTCGCTACTGCAGGGCCAGGATCGGAGCCGCGGAGCGCGGACAGCTCTCCGCGGACGATGTTGCGCAAGAGGTCTGTTTGGCTGTGATGACCGCCCTGCCCCGCTATCAGGATCAGGGTCGGCCCTTCATGGCCTTCGTGTACGGAATCGCTTCGCACAAGGTCGCCGACGCCCATCGCAACGCCGCCCGTAACAAGGCGGAGGCGATGGCCGAAGTACCAGATGTCATATCCACCGACCACGGGCCGGAACAGCGGGCTCTCGACTCGGAGACGAGCAGGCAGATGAACACTCTGCTGGCCACGCTCCCCGAGAAGCATCGAGAAATCCTGATCCTGCGTTTGGTCATGGGTCTGTCAGCAGAGGAAACCGCAGTCGCCGTGGGCAGCACGGCGGGGGCGATACGGGTTGCCCAGCACAGGGCACTCGCGAAACTGAAGTCACAAGTGGCGAGGGCAGGTGAAATGTATGGCTAGGGATGGCGAGCGCGGTCTAGGCGACCGGAAAGTTTGGCAGCGCGGATCGCACGACAGCGGTCCCTACGCCGCCGAGGATGCCGGTGACTCCGGACCGGTCGACATTGCGGCGGTGCGCAGCGATGATGCGCTGATCGACGCGATCGCGAGCGATGGTCCGGTCCGCACCGACAGTCCCGAAGAGTTCCAGCTGGCGTCGTTACTCGCGGATTGGCGGGCCGACCTACTGGCCGAGCCGATGCCCGCGGGCCCTGATCTCGACACCGTGTTCGCGGCCGTCAATCAGGAGATCGGCGCGCGGCAGGTTCGAGTCGGAGCTTCCTCGCGCGGACGTCTACGACTGGTCCGCCCGATTTTCGGGGCAGCGGCGGCACTGGCGCTGGTGTTCGGCGGTATCACGGCCTTCGCTTACAGCGCGGCTCCCGGCGATCCGCTGTGGCGGGTCAAGGAGGTCGTGTTCAGCGAGCAGGCACAGTCCACCGTCGTACAGTACGCCGACGAAGATCTACTGGCCGCACAGAACCTGCTCACCTCGGGCAATCCGGAACAGGCGAAGGCCAGGCTGGAACAGGCTTCGGCCAACGCGGGCCAGGTCGACGATCCGGCCAAGCGTGACGATCTGATCGCGCGCTGGAACCTGCTGCGAGATCAGCTGATCAAGGTCGCCCCGGAGATCGGCGCGCAACTGCCGCCGACCACCACCGCGCCGACCAAGCCCAGCTCGCCCGTTCAGGTCCCGCCGACGACGAATCCGGGTACCACCGCGCCGGTGGCGCCTACCGCTCCAGGAGCGGGTACCACCGATCCGTCGACACCGCCGCCGGTCATCATGCAGACCCCGGGCCCGGGCCCTGGCCCGGAAACCAAGCCGCTGGTTCCGGTCGAGCCGTCGCAGCCGCCGGTCGAGCCGACACAACCGCCGGTGACCCCGCCGGTGACTGTCGACCCGACCACACCACCGACCACCATCGTCGAATCACCGCCGGTCGTCACTGTGCCGACGACGGTGGTCCCGACGTCCGCACCGCTGCCGAGCTTGCCGCCCACGCAGCAGGTGCCTCCGCCGGCGACCATCCTGCAGTCGCCGCCCGCGGTGCCCTCGCCGTAGCAGCACGATGAATTGAACTAAAGACGAAGGCCCCGAACAGGTTCGGGGCCTTCGTCTTGTGCTGGGGCATTTCCGGTGTGGGCCCGCGTATTCCCCCCACGCACGCGTGACCGAGAGTGGAGGAGGGCGGGCGCCGCGACGGACTCAGCTGTGCCGAGTCGCCGGAGAGCTCAGTTGTCGAACCCGTCGAACCCGTCGCCGTGGAACGCCTCGTTCATCGACGCGTCCGCGTAGCCGCGGCAGTAGTCCCACGTGACATAAGCCTCGGGGGTGGGGTCGTAGGCGGGTTCGTGTGGACGGACAGTGCCGTCGACCAGTAGCTGTAGGAGGTTCGCCCGCAGCATGTCCCAGTCGTGATAGTGATCTTGCCGACAATCCTCACAGCTGACGACCAGACCGCGGATACCGCGGTGGGCCAGCAGGGCTTCGTATACGGCGAGGTCTGCGAGATCTTCCTCGACCGCGAGGCGCTCATGAGGATCCAACGGCTCACCGGGCTCGATCGCATCGAGCGCGGCGGACGGGTCGGAGGGGTCTCCGGCGAAGGGATCCGGCGGCAGGCCAGGTGGTAGATGGTCACGCACATCCCCACGGTACGCAGTACTTGGTGCATCGCGCCAGCGATGCACCGGGCAAGTTTTGCGGAAGGGCTCACTTCACAGGCGTCTCCGGGCGCCGGATACCATGGAATACAGGCGTCGGCGACTTTGTTCCAGCCGACCATCCGAAAGCTTTTTCCGCTCGAGCACCGACGCACTGTGTCTACCGCGTCGGTAGCTATGACGACCAGGAGGGGTCGATCCGAATGAGTAATCCCGTGTCGGGCGAACGAATCGCGGTGCGCCCTCCTACGGGGGGCGACGATCCGACCAAGATCGCCATGCTCGGCCTCACGTTCGACGACGTGCTGTTGCTGCCTGCCGCCTCGGATCTCATCCCCAGCTCGGTCGAGACTTCCAGCAAGCTGACCAGGGACATCACCCTGCGCACGCCGCTGGTGAGCTCGGCCATGGACACCGTCACCGAGGCGCGCATGGCCATCGCCATGGCGCGTGCGGGCGGTATGGGTGTGCTGCACCGCAACCTCTCGGCCGCCGATCAGGCCGCCCAGGTGGAGACGGTGAAGCGCTCCGAGGCGGGCATGGTGACCGACCCGGTCACCTGTCGTCCCACCGATACCCTCGCCGAGGTCGACGCCATGTGCGCCCGCTTCCGCATCTCGGGTCTGCCGGTGGTCGACGAGACCGGCGCGCTGGTGGGCATCATCACCAACCGCGACATGCGCTTCGAGGTCGATCAGGACCGCCGCGTGGACGAGGTGATGACCAAGGCGCCGCTGATCACCGCCCGTGAGGGTGTCACCGCCGAGGCCGCGCTGGGGCTGCTGCGTCGCCACAAGATCGAGAAGCTACCGATCGTCGACGGCAACGGCAGGCTGCGCGGGCTGATCACGGTCAAGGACTTCGTCAAGACCGATCAGTACCCCAACGCCACCAAGGACCGCGACGGCCGCCTGCTGGTGGGCGCCGCGATCGGTGTCGGTGAGGATTCCTGGTCGCGGGCCATGACGCTGGCCGACGCCGGGGTCGACGTGCTGATCGTCGACACCGCGCACGGCCACCAGTCACAGGTGCTGCAGATGGTCGCCAAGGTCAAGGCCGAGGTCGGTGACCGGATCCAGATCGTCGGCGGCAATGTCGCCACGCGTGCCGGTGCTGCCGCGCTCGTCGAGGCGGGCGTCGACGCGGTGAAGGTGGGTGTGGGCCCCGGCTCCATCTGCACCACTCGTGTGGTCGCCGGTGTCGGCGCGCCGCAGATCACCGCGATCCTCGAAGCCGTCGCCGCGTGCAAGGCCGCCGGCGTGCCGGTGATCGCCGACGGTGGCGTGCAGTACTCCGGCGACGTCGCCAAGGCGATCGCCGCGGGTGCGTCCACGGTGATGCTCGGCTCGCTGCTCGCGGGCACCGCCGAGTCGCCCGGCGACCTGGTGCTGGTGAACGGCAAGCAGTTCAAGGCCTACCGTGGCATGGGCTCGCTCGGTGCGATGCAGGGCCGCGGCCAGGCCAAGTCGTACTCCAAGGACCGCTACTTCCAGGACGACGTGCTCGCCGAGGACAAGCTCGTCCCCGAGGGCATCGAAGGCCGCGTTCCGTTCCGCGGCCCGGTCAACCAGGTGATCCACCAGCTCGTCGGCGGCCTGCGTGCCGCGATGGGCTACACCGGTTCGCAGAACATCGAGCACCTCCAGGGCGCGCAGTTCGTGCAGATCACCGCGGCGGGCCTCAAGGAGAGCCACCCGCACGACATCACGATGACCGTCGAGGCCCCGAACTACACCGGGCGCGGCTGAGTACAATAGATGCGTTTGTGCGCCGGGAGGTACGCTCCCGGCGCACAAGGGCAATGCAGGCAGGCTCCGAGTCCGCCGTCTACCGGCACTCCCGGCCCCGCACGACCCGACCTCGAGGAGGGTCCGCCGCGCAGCGGCGGTGGGCGGGCCGGGGGCCCGCCCCGCCCCCCCCCCGGGGC
>NZ_JBHWZY010000310.1:0-7306 GCF_042727815.1 Nocardia sp. NPDC060220 | reverse complement strand
CTGGCTCGACACCTCGATGGAACTGCGCTCGGCACTGGAAAGTCTGCTGCTGCACGACGCTATCGGCATGGATGCCAAGATGCGCCACGCCATCGCCGCCGTCGTCCACCTCGCCGTCGACACCCCCCATGGCCCGCCCGAGGACGCCGAGGAATTCCTCGGCCGCCTCGATGCCTCCTGGCTGGTCGCGGCCTGGCTCGGCCACGACACCGAACTCTCCCTCATCGCCACCCTCGCCGCCGGCGAGATCCCCGCCCTGTCCTGGTGCGAACTGATGTTCACCACCACGCTGGCACCATGGTCGACCAGCCCGGTCGCGGTCCACGCACGACGGGTGTTCGGGGCGGTGCAGCGGGGGTCGTTAGGGGCGCTTCGAGCTCAGGTCGGCTGAGTCAGCGTTCGACGACGGTGACGCCGAGCTCGCGTAGGCGGTGCCAGATTTCCGGCGGGAACAAGTGCCGGCAGCGCACCGTGTACGCCGACTAGTCGGTCGGTAGCTGTGGATCTATGTCAGCGAAGGAACTCACCCAGCGGTGGGGTGGGCGTGCGGAGTTGGGCTCGTCGGGGCGGTGTACGCCGACGACTTGCCAGCCCGCGGCGACGGCGGCGTCGAGTTCGTCCGGGTGGTCGGAGAGGAACAGAATGTCCTGTGGGGGGACCCCGATGCGGTCGGCGATGGATTCGTAGGAGGCGGGTGCGCGTTTGGGGCCCGCGGTCACCAGGTCGAAGTGGTCGGTGATGAGGCCGGACAGATCGCCCGCGTCGGCGAAGGTGAACCAATCGCGTTGGTTGCGTTCGGATCCCGAGGAGTAGACGAAGAGCTGGCAGCCGTTGGCGTGCCATGCTTTCAAGGCGGGTGCCACATCGCCGAAGAAGCGGCCGCGCAGTGCGCCCGCGCGGAAGCCCTGGGCGCAGATCGCGCCCTGTGCTGTCTTGAGCGGCTCGGCTTTGACATCGGATTCCAGCCAGCCGCGCAGGATCTCGGCGACGCGGTCGGGCCCCGCATCGGGTTCACCGGCGAGCTCGCGGGTCGCGGTGAGCACCGAATCGGCTGTGCCATCGGTGTTCTCGGACAGCCAGGCGGGCAGGTGAGCGGAGGTGTAGCCGTAGAGGTCGGTGCGGACCGCGTCGGTGGGGCTGGTGGTGCCCTCGATGTCGAGGACGATCGCGCGGGTCACGCGAGCAGTTCGTCGAGTGTCGGGAAGCCTGCGCTGATCTTGTCGCCGGTGAAGTCGCCCACCCAGCCGTCGGCCTCCTCGAAGAAGCGCAGGGCGATGAAGTCGGGGGTGGTGCCCATGTCGAACCAGTGCAGCGTGCCCGCGGGGACCGAGAGCAGGTCGCCCGCTTCGCAGACAGTCGCGAGCACCGCGTCGCCCACGTGCAGGTAGAAGCAGCCACGGCCCGCGGCGAAGAAGCGCACCTCGTCCTCGGCGTGGCGGTGCTCGTCGAGGAACTTCGCGCGCGCACCGGCGGCCGTGGCAGGCCACTCCGGGTTGTCGGCGTCCGGGTGGATGCGGGCGACATCGATGTGCTGGTAGCGGCCCGAGGCGTTGAGTTCGGCGATCTGCGGGCCGTAGTGGGTGAGCAGGGTGTCGGAGTCCGTGGCGGCGGCGTCGGCGAGCACCTCCCAGTGCGAGTACGCGATGCCGTGCTGAGCCAGCTCGGCGCCGATCTCGGTGGGGTCGGTGGTGCGCACCCGGACGTCGGCGGCGTTGTCGGCGGCCATCACTTGCAGCAGGGTCATGTCGGTCCGATCTCGAGGGGCGTGGCGTCGGTTCGTCCGGTGCGGGCGATCAACTCGCACAGGGCTTCCAGGCATTCGGCGCGATCGCGCGCCTGGGCAAGAGTGTCACCCCAGGTGGTGATCCCGTGCCCGGTGATGAACAGAATCGGTGGTGCAGAGGGGTTTTCGCGGAGGTGGAGCTCGATATCGGCGCCGATCCGTGCTACATCGGGCCAGTTCGCGAACACCGGGACCACCACAGTCGACGGGTCCGCGAGGCCGAACCCCTTGAGCAGCTCGAAACCGCTGATCCGCAACGGGGTCACCGTCTCGCCGGGTCGCGCGGCAGTGGTTGCCAGTGCGGTGGCGAAAGGGGAATGCACGTGCACGACCGCGCCTGCGGGGCGGGTGCGGTACACGGCGGTGTGAATGCTGGTCTCCGCGGACGGTTTCCGGCTCTGGCCCGAATGCGCGGTGGTGTCCGAGATCCCGACGAGCACGCAATCGTCGGCGCTCAGTTCACCTTTGGACAATCCGCTGGCGGTGATGAGCAACGCGGGCCATGTGCCGAGGCTGTCGAGGGCAGCGCCGGCCGTCACGGGCCCCGATGGTGACGCGGGCGCCTCGATCCGCACCGAGATGTTGCCGGCCGTACCCGGCATCCACCCCCGGCCATAGAGCTGACGCGCGGTGCCGGCGATCGCCCGGCCTTGTTCGGTGAAAGCCACGGTGCTCCCGGCGTCCGACGGATCGTCGCGATCCGCGATCCGCGATCCGCTGCCGGGTCCGTCCGTGGCGGTCGCCCGGCCCTGCGCGTCAAAGGAATCCGAATTGCGGTAGACCACACCGTTTTCCGTGACCACGGCGGTGACGAGGTCGGTGGGTGTCACATCGAAGGCGGGGTTGAATACCGCGGTGTCCGTCGGTGCGATGGCGACGCCACCGAATCCGGTGACTTCGGCCGCGGCCCGCTGTTCCACCACGATCTGCGCACCGGTCGCCATCGCGGTATCGCGGGTGGACTCCGGCGCGACCACGATGAACGGAATGCCGTGGTGGCGGGCGGCCAGCGCCAGAGTGAAGGTGCCGATCTTGTTGGCGACGTCGCCGTTGGCGGTGATCCGGTCCGCGCCGACCAGCACGGCGTCGACCTGACCGGTCGCCATCGCCCAGGCGGCGGCGGAGTCGATGGTCAGGCGATGTGGAATGCCCGCCTCGGCCAGTTCCCACGCGGTGAGCCGCGCGCCCTGCAGCAGCGGGCGGGTCTCGTCGACGATCACGTCCGCGACGGCGCCGCGCTCGTGCAGCACCCGCAAGGCGCCGATCGCGGTCCCCACCGCGCTGGTGGCCAGGCGCCCGGTATTGCAGTGGGTGAGCAAGCGCAGCGGCTGCCCACCGCACAGGCGTTGCACCAGATCGGCGGCATGGGTGGCGGCGGCCAGGTTGACCCGCCCGTCCTCGGCGAGCATGTCGAGAGTCTCGGCCAGCACCGCGTCGGCGCCCTCGGCGATCCGGGCTCGCACCCGGTCGACCGCCCACGCCAGGTTGACAGCGGTCGGCCGGGCCGCGGCGATCCGGTCGGCCTCGGCCTGCACAGCCGCCACGTCGACCACGTCACCGGCGCGACCACCTGCCCCGCCGGGCGAGTGACTCGGCGAGTCCACCGAGCCGCCGTGAGTGTGCGCCCTGGTGGCGATGACCACGCCGAACGCGCCCGCGATCCCGATCGCCGGAGCGCCGCGAATGGCGAGGGTGGTGATCGCCTCGATGATCTCGTCGACGGTGCGCAGGCGCAGTTGCCGCACCTCGTGCGGCAGTCCGCGCTGGTCGACGGTGACGAGCGCACCGTCGTCCCAGATCAGGGAACTGTCGTCCATCTCCGGCGTCCTGTCTGCGTGGCGATTCTGGCTGATAAACGGTATCCGACCTGGTCGCGACTCGATCCTCGGGGCCCGCGCGCAGCGGTGCCCGTCGAATGGGCGGCGGTCCGTTACTCCGCGGCGTACTCGGCCTCGCGCTCCACCGCGTCGATCGTGCGCTGCGGGACCTGCACGGGGCCGGGCGTGTAGGTGATCGCGCGCAGGCTCCCGGTATAGCGGAACGGTCCGCGGCGCTCGCGCAGATCCCACGAGACCGGACCGCGCGCGTCGACGCCGACGGAGATCCCGGTCCACGGTGCCATGCCGACCAGTTGCACCTGATCGGTGAGTTCCGCGAGCGGCGTGCCGTCGACCTGGATGGTGAAGTCCCAGCGCAGACGCGGCTCGATGGTGGCTCGTACGGTGATCTCGCGCGTCCCGATGGGCAGCGGCACGCCCACCGACGCGTACCGCCCATAGCTGTTCACGCCGAGCACTACTTCGCCGTCCTCGATGTAGAGCAGGTACCCGCCGAGCGGGTCACCGTGCGCCACGAGTACGCCCTCGTCACCGAGCCGGAATCCGGCCACCTCGGCCCGCTCCGCGACATCGGGCGCTGCGTCCGAAGCCCGCGATGTCGTGGGCGCCGTCGCGGCGGCGGGCGGTCGGGCCCCCGTCAGGTCGGCGGTGATGGTGAAGTCGCGGTAGGCGATGAGGCGCTGGGAGCGGTAGCGCTCGAGGGTGGGGGTGCCAGGGAGGAGGCGGACCGGCGCGGCGAATCGGGCTTCCTCGGGGCGGCGGCGGAACAGGTCGGCGCGCGTCAGCAGTGGAAAGACTGTGTTGGCCCAGGCCGACTCGTCCCATGCGGTGGCGAGTTCGGCGGCCTTGTCCGGGTACTGCGCCGAAAGATCGTGCAGCTCTGTGGGATCGGCGCGCACGTCGAACAGTTGCCAGTTCGGCGCGTCGATGTCGGCGTCGGCCTCGTGCAGCGACAGCAGCTTCCAGCCGTCGCGGTAGAAGCCACGATGACCGGTCATCTCCGAGTACTGCTCGGTGTGGCGCGTCGGGGCTGCCGGATCGCGCAGCAGCTCGGCCGCGGAGATTCCGTCGAAGTCCTTGGCGGGCAGCCCGTTACGCACAGAAGGGCGGTCCAGGCCCGCCAGGTCGAGCAGGGTCGGCGCGAGATCGGTGACGTAGGCGTATTCGTGGCGGATACCGGAATCGGTGCCGGTGCGCGGCAACCCCTTCGGCCACGACACCACCAGTGGCACTCGCACGCCACCGGCGAAGGTCTGGCCCTTGTAGAACCGGAACGGCGTGTTGGACGCCTGACCCCAGCCGCGCGGGTAGTGCACGCCCAGCTTCGCGGTGCCGATCAGGTCCTCGTCGTGCGGGACATCGCCCACCCAGTCGGGATCGTCGACGTGGGCGAACTCGGCGAAATAGGAGCGCGTGCCCTCCGGTCCGCCCTCGGCGGTGCCGCCGTTGTCGGAGGTGAACACGATGATGGTGTTGTCCAGTTCGCCGAGATCGTCGAGCAGGTCGACGATCCGACCCAGGCTCTGGTCGATGCTGTCGACCATGCCCGCGTACACCTCCATGTACTTGGCGTAGCGCCGCTGCTCGTCGGCCGACAGCGAATCCCACTCCGCCGCTTCGTAACCCGGCTCGGTGTTGCGCGGCTTCTGCTCGGTGCCCGGCGGGAACAAGCCCTGGGCCAGCTGTTCGGCGAAGCGTCGCCTGCGTAGTTCGTCCCAGCCCTGGTCGTAGCGACCCCGATACTTGGCCTGATCCTCGGCCTTGGCCTGCAACGGCCCGTGCATCGCCACGTGCGCGAAGTACAGGAAGAACGGTTTCTCCGCATCGTGCGCGCGCAGATCCTTGATGTAGGACAGCGCCTTGTCGGTGAGATCATCGGTGAGGTAATAGCCCTGCGGGTACTCCTCCACGTCGACCACCGAGCTGTCCGAGACCAGCTGGTTGGGATAGTAAAAGGAGTTCAGACCCTCCAAAGACCCGTAGTAGCGGTCGAATCCGCGCTGAGTCGGCCAGGAGTCCCGATGCGCCGACGGGTTCATCGTGGCGTCGCGCACCAGATGCCATTTGCCCACCGCGTAGGTGGCGTAGCCGTTGCCGCGCAGGATCTCCGGGAGTGTGAGCACATCGTCGGCCAGTTCCAGGCGCAGGCCGGGGTAGCCGGGGTCGGCGTTGGCCACGAAGCCGAAACCCGCTCGGTGGCTGTTGATTCCGGTCAGCAGTGCCGCGCGTGAGGGCGAGCACAGTGGCGTGGTGTGGTAGTTCGAGAGTCGAACACCCCGGGCCGCGAGCCGGTCCAGGGTCGGCGTCTCGATCTCGGAACCGAACGGGCCGATATCGCTGTAACCCATGTCGTCCACGAGCACGACGATGATGTTCGGCGCGCCGGCGGGCGCGGTGGGGGGATACGTCCAATCGGGGGTCGACTCCGCGGACGTGCGACCGGCCGAGCCGCCGAAGGATGCGTAACCGCGAGCATGGGGTGGAACAGGCATTCTGGCAGTAAAGGCGACGTATCCGCTGGTCACCAGGGTTATGTGCAGTGTGCGTGGAATCGGTGACCGGTCCGCCGCAACTTGTTAGCGTCACTGCCGTGCCCACGAATCAGCCACCCTGCTGCTGTTCGTGTCGCGTCCTGCGCGGCTGACGAACGCCCACGACGTTCGCGGCCGATCCGATGTGTTCCCTTTCCCGCGGTGTGCTGTGCACCCTCCTCGGCCCGCCGCGCGGGTCGATGCGTCTTCGAGGATCTTCACGATGAGTTCAACGCCCAGTGGCTTCGGCCGCCGAAACTTTCTGCGCACCAGCGGCATCGCCGCCGCGGCCATCTTCGGCGGTGCCGCGCTGGCGGCCTGCACCTCGGCGGTCTCGGAACAGAAAGCGGGCGGGGACGGCGCGACACCGGTGCGTGGCGGCACCCTGAAGGTCGGCATCCGTGAGGACCTGGTGCCGGCGAACCTGCTCACCAACACCGCCGCGACCCCGGTCGTGATCGGCCTGGTGTACGAGTCGCTGATCCGCTACCCGAACGACAAGCTGGAACCGCAACCATTACTGGCCACGTCGTGGCAGCTCGCCGCCGACGGCCGTTCGCTGAGCCTGGACCTGCGCGACGACGTGAAGTTCCATTCCGGGCGTCCCTTCACCGCCAAGGACGTGGAGTTCTCGCTGCGCACCTACGCCGACGCCAAATGGTCGGCGCAGCTGCGTAGTTCGGCCGCCGCCGTCACCGGGTTCGACATCGTCTCGCCGACGCGGATCGTGTTGCAGCTCGCCCATCCACTGAGCAACATCTACGACCTGCTCGACACCGTGCCGATCCTGGACAGCGAAACCGCCGACAAGCTCGGCACCGGCGACACCTATATCGGCACCGGTCCCTTCAAATATGTCCAGCGCGTGCCGAACTCGCAGTTGATCTTCGAGAAGAACCCGAACTACTGGGTGCCCGAGCGCCCGTACCTCGACCGGGTCGAGGTCTCGATCATCCCCGACCCGAACGCGCTGCTGAACGCGTTGAAGTCCGGTCAGATCGCCGCGGCGCGCGAACTCGGCTACCGCGATGCCGAAAATCTCGGCAAGAGCGGCGGATTCACGGTGCACGACCTCGAAGGCGCCGAGCTGCAAGCCTATGTCGGCGTCAATGTGACCGAACCCGCGCTGGCCGATGTCCGGGTGCGCCAGGCCA
>NZ_JBHWZY010000309.1:0-7308 GCF_042727815.1 Nocardia sp. NPDC060220 | reverse complement strand
AGGGCGCGACGACATACCGTCCTGTCGCGGCCAGCGCGGGCCCGATCACCTCCCAGGTCCAGGCGCTGTCGGGAAACCCGTGCACGAGCAGTGCGGCCGGGTCGCGGGGGTCGCCCCAGGTCAGCGCTTCCAGTTCGGCGGTGTTCGACCGGAACCGCCTCGTTGCGGGGGTGGTCGTCGACATGCGCACCTCTCGGTCCCGTGGTCGGATCGACCCTTGCATTTGGACATTCATTAGTGCATGGTTTTACATGTTACTTGAAGTCTCGTCAATTGTGATCCAGGAAATTGCCAGCTAAGAGTGATGATCGCGTTGTTCAATGTTGTGATCGACGAGATACGCAGCATGCAAAGAAGCATGGAAGGAGTCCGGTATGGGTCGCTACGATCTGGTCATCCGCGACGGGATCTGGTTCGACGGTTCCGGGTCGACGGCGCGCACCGCCGATATCGGCATCAAGGACGGTGAGGTCGTGGAGGTCAGTTCCCGGCCGCTCGACGTCGCCGACGCCGACGAGGTCATCGATGCAGGCGGCAAGTGGGTGATGCCCGGCTTCGTCGACATCCACACCCACTACGACGTCGAGATGCTCGCCGCCGCCGCGTTGACCGAGTCGCTGCGCCACGGTGTGACCACCACTGTCATCGGAAACTGTTCGCTCACCACGATTCTCGCGTCCAATGTCGAGTGCGCCGACATCTTCAGCCGCGTCGAGGCGGTTCCGCGCGAGATCGTCATCGGCACCCTGGACAAGCATCGGACCTGGTCGACCCCAACTGAGTACGCGGCCGCGATCGACGCACTCGACCTCGGCCCGAACGTGGCGACCTTCCTCGGTCAGTCCGATATGCGCATCCATGTGATGGGGATGGGCCGGGCGGTCGACGACAAGGCCAAGCCCACCGCCTCCGAGCTCGAACGAATGACCTCACTCCTGCACGAGGCACTCGACGCCGGATTCCTCGGCATGTCCGCCACCACGAACTGGATCGACAAACTCGACGGTGATCTGTACCGATCGCGCTCGTTGCCGACCACCTTCGTCAAGCGGCGTGAGTTCCGCGCGCTCAACCGGGTCCTGCGCGATCGCGATCGCATCCTGCAGAGCACGCCGGAGATCTCCCTCACTCCCAATCTGCCCAAATTCTTCCTTGCCGCGGGCGGCCGGTTGCGGCGTAAGCGACTGAAGGTCTCGTTGCTGGCGGCCGCGGACTCCAAGGCCTACCCGCCCCTGGTGTACTTCATGATGTACGGCGCTCCGATCATCAATCGCCTGCTCAACGGTGAGTTCCGCTGGCAGCATCTACCGGTGCCGTTCACCGTCTACGCCGACGGCATCGATCTGGTCGTGTTCGAGGAATTCGGTTCCGGCGCAGCGGCTCTCGACATCAAGGACCAGGTCGAACGCAACGAACTGCTGCACAGCGAGGACTACCGCCGCTGGTTCCGCCGCGACTACGAGAACAAGTTCACCCCGAAGATCTGGCACCGCAATCTCTACGACGCCACCGTCGTCGACAGCCCCGAACCCGACCATATCGGCAAGAGCTTCGGCCAACTCGCCGACGAGCGCGGCATCCACCCGGTCGACGCCTTCCTCGACCTCGTCGTCGAGCACGGCCGCAAGATCCGCTGGCGCACCACCATCGCCAACCACCGCCCCAAATACGCCGACAAGCTCGCCGCGAACAAGAACGTGCACATGGGATTCGGCGACGCGGGCGCACACCTGCGCAACATGGCCTTCTACAACTACCACCTGCGGCTACTCGAACGAGTGAAGGCGGCGCAGGGCAAGCCCAAGCCGTTCCTCACCCTCGAACACGCCGTGCACCGGCTCACTGGTGAACTGGCCGATTGGTACAACCTCGACGCGGGCCACCTGCGAGTCGGCGACCGAGCCGACATCGTGATCGTCGACCCCGAAGGACTCGACGGCGAAGTGCACGAACTCGCCGAACAGGAAGTCCCCGAATACAACGGCCTGCGCCGCATGGTCAACCGCAACGATCGCGCGGTCACCGCCACCATCGTCAACGGCCACGTCGTCTACCGCGACGGCGTCTTCGCGGAAGGACTCGGAAACGGCTGGGGGCCGGGACGTTTCCTGCCCGCCGGTCGCAAGGTCCGCGGTGCCACCCCCTCGACTCCCACAGTCTCGGCGTAACAGTGCCGGAAAGGAACGCCGTGCCAGACACCTCCGAACTCGCGCGCTCGCTCACCCTGCCAGTGGTCGCGGCGCCGATGTTTCTCATCTCGAAGCCGAAACTCGTTATCGCACAGTCGCGTTCCGGGGTCGTCGGATCGTTCCCGACCCTGAACGCGCGCTCGGTGGAATCGCTGCGGGAGTGGCTGGCCGAGATCAACGAGGCCGTTGCCGACGCGAACACGCCCTACGCCGCGAACCTGATCGTGCACCGATCGAACACGCGGTGGGAAGCCGACCTCGCCGCCGTGGTCGAACACCGCGTACCGGTGGTCATCACCTCGCTCGGGCTGCGGTCCGAGGTCGTCGGCGCCGTCCACTCCTACGGCGGAATCGTCCTGCACGATGTGATCAACAACCGCTACGCCCGCAAGGCCGTCGAGGCGGGATACGACGGTCTGATCGCGGTCGCCACCGGTGCGGGCGGACACGCGGGAACGTTGTCACCGTTCGCGCTGCTCTCCGAGATCCGGCAGTGGTTCGACGGTCTGCTCTTGCTGTCCGGTGCGATCGCCCACGGGCGTTCGGTTCTCGCCGCCCAGGCCGCGGGTGCCGACCTCGCCTACGTCGGGTCGGCGTTCATCGCCACCGATGAGGCCGACGCCGCGGACGCCTACAAGCAGCAGATCTCGACCTCCGAGGCCGCCGACATCGTCTACACGAACCTGTTCACCGGTGTACACGGAAACTACCTGCGCGGCAGCATCGTCGCGGCCGGGCTGGATCCGGACAATCTGCCGGTCTCGGATCCGTCCGTGATGAACTTCGGCTCCGGTGGCAATGCCGATGCCAAGGCATGGCGCGATATCTGGGGTTCTGGTCAGGGAATCGGGACGGTCGATCAGGTTGTGCCGGTTGCCACGTTGATCGATCGATTGACCCGTGAGTACGTCGAAGCGAGGCAGCGCTTGGCTGCCTTGACGACCCCCGAACTGCTGCCCGTCAAGTGATTCCACAGACCACCCCCGAGGACGACATGGCCTACGAAGAGATTCTGTACTCGGTGCGCGACCACATCGCCACCATCAGCATGAACCGCCCCCAGGCCCGCAACGGGTACACACTGACCATCGCCGCCGAACTCGGCGACGCGTTCACCGTCGCCGACCGGGACCCGGACGTGCGCGCGATCATCCTGACCGGAGAAGGGTCCGACTTCTGCGTGGGCATGGATCTGGCCGGCGGCGCGCCGGGTGGCGATGTCGACGACGATTGGCTCGAACCCGCCGGACAGTGCTCGCGCCGGATCTTCGAGTGCACCAAACCGGTCATCGCTGCGATCCACGGTGCCGCCGTCGGTGCCGGGTCGACCATCATCCTGCCCGCGGACTACCGCATCGCCGCCACGGACAGCCGCTTCGGGTTCGTCTTCACCCGGCGCGGGTTCTTCCCCGAGGGCGCCTCGGCGTGGCATCTGCCGCGCATCGTCGGCATGGGACGGGCGATGGACTGGATGCTGTCCGGGCGGGTGTTCCCCGCCGCGGAGGCGCTGGCAGGTGGGCTCGTGCATCGGCTCGTCGAGCCCGACGAGGTGCTTCCCGCCGCGGAGGCGTACGCGCGGGAGCTCATCGAGCACACCGCACCGGTGTCGGTGGCGGTCACCCGCCAGATGTTGTTGCGGCTGAGCGCCTTCGACACCCCGTACCTCGCGCACGCGCTGGACTCGAAACTGATCGGGGGACTGGCAGGTAGCGCCGATGCGGTCGAGGGGATCACCTCGTTCCTGCAACGGCGCCGCCCTGACTTCCCTGGGCGCGTCCCCGCCGACATACCGGCCTTCGTGCCGTGGACCGGAATCGACGATGCCGCCGCGGCGGCATCGAGCGAGAATCGATAGGCGCGGCTCCCGGCACCGAGGCCCGACACGAGGTAGGAATGTCACCCGACGATGCTCTGCCCGACAATGCCCTGCGCGACGAAATACATTGTGCTGCAATGCAAGCAATTGGCGAGCTGATCGCCGACCGTGGCTGGCCACAGACCAGTGTCACCGCGATAGCCGCGCGATGTGGGGTCGACAGGCGAACCGATTCTGGAGCCGGTCGAGGCCCGACTGGCCGCCGGTTCCGTGGCGCGTGTGGCCATCGCCTATCTCGTGGCCCCCGAACTACCGCGGCCACGAGCCATCGAACAGCTCACCACGTTGACGCTCGCAATACTCGACGGAGCACATCGATGAATCGGCCGACGAAATCATGAAGAACTCATCCCACGGTCGCGCTGGACCGAGCGCAACGATTCGAGGTTCCGATGTCTGATCCCACAGTTCTTGTCGAGCGCGACGGCCCCGTCGTCCTGATCGGCATCAACCGACCCGACGTCCGCAACGCGGTCGACGGCCCGACCGCGGCGGCGCTGGCCACGGCATTCCGGGAATTCGATGCCGATCCCGACGCCGCCGTGGCGATCCTGCACGGAATCGGCGGAACATTCTGCGCGGGAGCCGATCTCAAAGCCCTCGGCACCGAACGCGGCAATATCGCCGACGTCGACGGTGACGGCCCGATGGGGCCGACCCGGATGCGATTGTCCAAGCCGGTCATCGCCGCGATCTCCGGATTCGCGGTCGCGGGCGGATTGGAGCTGGCGATCTGGGCCGATCTGAGAGTCGCTGACAACGACGCGGTTCTCGGCGTGTTCTGCCGTCGCTGGGGCGTGCCCCTGATCGACGGAGGCACAGTCCGCCTTCCCCGGCTGATCGGCGAGAGCCACGCGATGGATCTGATCCTGACCGGCCGACCGGTCGACGCCGCCGAAGCGCACCGTATCGGCCTGGTCAACCGGGTCGCTCCCACCGGGCAGGCCCTGGCACTTGCTCGGGAACTCGCCCACGAGCTCACCCAGTTCCCGCAGACTTGCCTGCGCCAGGACCGGCGTTCGGCACTGGAACAAGCAGGTCTCACCGAAACCGATGCTCTGGTCAACGAATTCGCGCACGGAATGATCTCGTTGCGCGCCGACACCTTGTCCGGTGCCGCTCGGTTCACTGCGGGTGCGGGCAGACACGGCGATTTCACGACACTCACCACGGAAGGAACAGCACACCCATGACGCCATCACTGGCAGGCAAGACCGCGATCGTCAGCGGCAGTGGGCGCGGTATCGGCGCGGCTGTCGCCCGCAAACTCGCGGCCAACGGCGCGGCCGTTGTCGTCAACGATCTCGACCCCGAGGCGGCGCGGCAGGTGGCCGCCGAGATCGTCGCCGCGGGCGGGCGGGCCGCGGTCTGCGCCGGCAGCGTCACCGACCCCGATTTCGGCGTGCGGTTCGTCGGCACCGCCGTTGACTCCTTCGGCGGGCTCGACATCATCATCAACAACGCCGGCTACACCTGGGACTCGGTGGTGCAGAAAATGACCGACGAGCAGTGGGACGCGATCCTCGACGTGCACCTGAAAGCGCCGTTCCAGATTCTGCGCGCCGCCCAGCCGGTGATCAGCGCCGCGGCGAAACGTGAACGCGAAGAAGGCAATCCGGTCACGCGCAAGGTAGTCAATATCTCCTCGCTGGCCGGGCTCTACGGCAATGCGGGCCAGGCCAACTATTCCGCGGGTAAAGCCGGAATCCTGGGTCTCACCAAGGCCGTTGCCAAGGAATGGGGTCGTTACCGGGTGACAGTCAACGCCGTCGCCTTCGGCCTGATCCAGACCCGGCTCACGGAATCGGCCAGCGAGGACACCACGATCGACATCGCCGGACAAGAGATCAAGGTCGGCGTCAATCCGATGCTGTTGCAGGCAGCACAGCACATCGCCCCGCTGGGACGTCTCGGAACTCCGGAGGAGGCGGCAGGCGCGGTCTATCTGTTGTGCTTGCCGGAGTCGGACTACATCACCGGCGAGGTCCTCGCATGCAGCGGCGGCCTGGTCGGCTGATCACTCCTGACCCAAACGTTCCGCGACCATCGCGGTTACTCGTTCGCGCGGCCGATGGCGGGTTTGGTTCGCCACAGCTCGATTCCGATGTCGACGAGGTCGACTCGGTCGAGGTAGTCGATGTCGGTGAGCGGATGCCAGGCGGCGAGGTCGGTCGAGCCGTTGGTTTCGTTGCGGAGTTCGCCGGCGCGGATGTGGCCTTCGTACACGATTCGCAAGCCGTGGAAGTCGGCGAATTCACCATGCGGGCGCGGGTATCGGCGGTTGATCGAGTCGATGCCGAGGAGTTCGACGAGTTCGACGGTGTACCCGGTCTCCTCGGTGACCTCACGGACGGCCGTCGCGATCGGATCTTCGCCGTGTTCCATTCCGCCGCCCGGAAGCGTCCACTGCCTGTCACCGTCGGGTGACACCCATCTGGCGAGCAGGATCTCGATCGCTCCGCGGAACTCCCGAACGCATACCGCGTAGGCAGCGACTCGAAGCTCTTTTCTCACCGGGCGAGCCTACTGGCGACCAGCGGCACGCATGTCATGAATCTGTGTGTCATACATCGGCCGAACTTCTGGCCTACCTGGCGTGGCTCGGGATATTCCTTGGGCTCGGATTCGCGGTCGGCGTGGCGGCGAGCGCGTGAGAGTTTGCCCCTCGGCGAGTCAGGCCGTTCCTGATGCGCGACACCGCAGTATCGGGTGACCGTCGACGGTGATCATGGTGCCGTACGGTCGTCGTCGGACAGGTAGTCCCCGTCGGGCTCGATTCCCGCGAACTCCGACCATCGAGCACTTCCGACGTTCTCGTGCGTTGATGACTACGAGTTTCGTGCGTTTGGCTTACCTGACGCGAGTGGAGCTCTGGAAGCCCTTCCTCCCTCACTCCGTAGGAGCCCGTCGCACGCTGGAGAAGGGTGTCCGCCAAGCTGCGGGGTCGGCAACAGGAAACCGGCGACCGGTCACCAGGGTGGGTACGAGTCGGATGAAGAAGTTCTTCTCCCCGGGCTGCCACGGAGAGAGGGGCAGATCCACGGTGTCCATCAGGTCACCGATCTCACGGATCCCTTCGGCTCGCCCCTTGATCACGACGCTCCAGGCTTCGTGAGACTCAGGGAGGTAACCGTCGACTTCCAAGGCGACGCGCGCATCGGACAACGCGGCGGACACCTTCGTACCTCGCGCGGATCGGAACACAATGGTTCCGTGATCGACCGCGTAGTTGAGGGGGAAGAT
>NZ_JBHWZY010000308.1:0-7312 GCF_042727815.1 Nocardia sp. NPDC060220 | reverse complement strand
CCCGATCCACTTGCACCTGGTCACTTTTCGCATTCTCGGCCGGACGCCGCTGCGGACTCTCGACTATCAGAGCGCGCATCCGCAGCCACCGATCGGGACCAGGTGGGCGCCGTCGGCCGATGGCTTCCTGGCCGGTCCGATGCAACCGCCGCAGCCGTGGGAAGCGGGCCGCAAAGACATCGTTCGCGTCGATGGCGGCACCGTCGCCAGCATCATCGTCCGGTTCCCGACCGCGGCCGAATTGGGCTTCGATCCGGACGCGACGTTCCCGCGCCGGGTTCCGACCGAGCTCGCCGAGGGCCACGATCACGGCGACCACCGGCACTCCGACCATGCGACCAGTGCGCTGCAGGGCTATGTCTGGCACTGCCACCTGCTCGACCACGAAGACCACGACATGATGCTGCGATACCGCATTCTGCCGTAGCGGGTGGAGATCGGCGCATGAACGGGGTCGCGACGCGGTGACCTGCGCTCGGTGGCTCCGAACCACCGGTACATGATGGCGCACCGCGCGTTACCGTAGGTCGCGATGGCGTACGCGGCCATCGCGGGCCCGGATTGCTGTGTGACTCCGAAAACCACTGAGTCATAAGCGATGCCGAGACCGAACCCTGCGCTGCCGATTCCGCACTCGCGGCGACCGCGGTGCTGCCGGCGGCGGGTGTGGTGCTGTGGCGAAAGGAAGGGTCGCGGTTCCCGCCAAGGGGGCCGGCCCTGTGACCTGCGGCTTGCCAAGTATCCGGTTGATCGCCAGGTACCGTTGCGCGGTGAACCCAGCTGATGTGCGACTCCTGAAAGACGGCGATCTCGAGACCCGCGAGGACAATCTGCGGCTCCTGCTCGTGCGGGCGGAGGACGGCGACGCATCCGCCCAGGAGACGCTGCGCGCGCTCGTTCGCGACTATCCCGACTACCATCGGTCGCTCTACAGCAGGGCGCTGAACCGGGCGGAGGTCTTCGGCGACGACACCCTGCGCGAACCCCTGCTCGCATCGCTCGCCGACACCCGCTACAACTGCCAGGCATGGGCCGCGATGGGCTGCGCGGCCCTCGGCATCCGCGACGCGGTTCCCGGCTTGGTCGCGATGCTGGACCACCCACAGGACATCGCCCGCGACCAGGCGGTGATCGCCCTCGGCGTCCTCGGGGACGAAGCGGTGGTCCCGGCCCTCGCGCCCCTGCTACAGGACTCGATCAGCGGAATGCGCGAACGCACCGCCGAAGCCCTCGGCATGATCGGTGGTGACGCGGCACTGGCAGCGCTCTGGGACGAATTCGAGAACCGCCGCTACTACCGCATCGGCTACATCGCCAGTGCGTTGTCGGAGTTCGCTCCCGGCATTATCCCGAGGCTGATCGAGGCGGCCTCCAGCGACGATCCCGACAAGCGGTACTGGGCGGCCGTCGCCCTCGGTTCGACCGGCGACGATCGCGCCGTGCCGACACTGGAACGACTGATGGCCAACGATCGCGGCTCTACCGTCTTCGACGGCATGGTGAGCGTCGCCGCGAAGAAGGGCCTGCGCACGCTACGCAGAATCCAAGCCGCGATCGCCGCGCGCGAATCCTGAGCGCTCAGCTCGAGAAACGTTGTCGGTGGCGGGCGATAGTCTCGTCCGGTGTCAGTGAATATCGATGTCGCCCTGACTGTTCGGGGGCTCGCGAACGAACGCGAGTGGGTGGGAATGACCGACTTGCTGGTCGAAGTGTTCAAGGACGAGCGGCTGGAAGACGAGGTGTTCGTCTGGATGGGGGAGACCGAGGACGGTCTGTTCGTCCGCGCGGACTCGGACTACCCGGTGATCTTCAGCGGATTCTTCCGCTGGAGTGAGGCTTTCGAAGATCGCCTCACCCGTCGGGTGGCGGCGCTCGTCCCGCAGGCCCGCGTGGCTTTCGACTGGGGGTATCCGGATGAAGAATGACAACACCGGCCACGAATGGCCCGACGTACTGCCGGAAACAGCGCCGGCGATACACAGAAATCTGGACGTGACGGTCGGCGGGCGCACCCTGACCACACTCACCCGCACCCAGCTGAGCTATTGGATCAGCAAACTGCAATACAGTCGCGGCGGCCCGTTCATGACGGTATCCCGTCCTGACCACCCTGAATTCATCCAGACCTACCGTCACAGCGACACCGACTACTACCTCGAGATCCGCTCACCCGATTCCCTCGACGAACTGGCATCGACAACGTTGCGTGATGGTGAATCGGCCGCTGAGCTGATCTGGGAGTGGTTGGAACGCAAGGGGACCCGCCTGGGCGTAGGTGGATCCGACAACTCGTAGGATCTTCGACGGCCTCGGTCCGTGAAACTCGTAGAACCGGCGACTCGCGGTGCTGGTGGCCGAAACCACGACCAGCTCTCGTACGGTGGTGGCATGGGCGCACGGATGGTGGTTGTCGGGGCGGATGCGACGGGGATGGCGGCGGCGTCGCAGGCGCGGAGATTGCGCGATGCCGGTGAGCTCGAGATCGTGGTGTTCGAGAAGGGGCAGCATTCCTCGTATTCGGCGTGCGGGATTCCGTACTGGGTGGCCGGTGATGTTGCCCATGCCGATCATCTGATCGCGCGCTCGGTGGCCGAACATCGCGCTCGTGACATCGACCTGCGGATGCGGACCGAGGCTCTCGAGATCGATCCGGTGGGGCGACGGGTCCTGTCTCGCGATCTCGACACCGGCGTACAGGCGTGGACGGGTTACGACCAGCTCGTGTTGGCCACGGGGGCGACACCGATCCGGCCGCCACTGCCCGGTATCGACGCCGAGGGCGTCTACGGGGTGCAGACCCTCGACGACGGGCAGGCGCTGATCGAAGGTCTGGAGTCTGCCGGCGGGCGCAGAGCCGTCGTGGTGGGTGCGGGATACATCGGTGTCGAGATGGCTGAGGCGTTGGTGCGTCGGGGGTTCGAGGTCACCATGGTCACTCGGGGCGCTGAACCCATGTCCACGTTGGATCCGGATATGGGTGCGCGCGTGCGAGAAGCCATGGAGGGGATGGGAATACGGGTCGTTCGAGGTACCGAGGTAACCGGAATGCGGACCTCGGAGGAGGGCAGGGTCCGCGCCGTGACGACCGCCGACACCGAGTACCCGGCCGATGTGGTCGTGCTCGGGATCGGCGTGCAACCGGCGACCGAGCTGGCGCGTCGGGCCGGGCTTCCGCTGGGGGAGAGCGGTGGTCTGCTCACCGATCTCGCTCAGCGCGTGCGCGGATACGACGACATCTGGGCCGGCGGTGACTGCGTGGAGGTGCTGGACCTGGTGTCGGGCTCGCTGCGTCACATTCCGCTCGGCACCCACGCGAACAAGCACGGGCAGGTGATCGGATCAGGGGTCGGCGGCGGATACGCCACCTTCCCTGGCGTGGTCGGTACCGCCATGAGCAAGGTCTGCGACCTCGAGGTGGCGCGGACCGGCCTGGGCGAGGACGACGCTAGGCGGGCGGGGTTGCAGTTCCACTCCGTCACCATCGAATCCACCGGTCGCGCAGGATATTTCCCCGGCGCGGAACCCATGACGGTGAAGATGCTCGCCGAACGTCGCACCGGGCGGCTGCTCGGCGTGCAGATCGTCGGCTACACCGGCGCCGCCAAGCGAATCGACATCGCGGCAGTGGCGCTCACCGCCAGAATGACGGTGGAGCAGGTGACCGCGCTCGACCTCGGCTACGCCCCACCGTTCTCCCCGGTATGGGACCCCGTCCTCGTCGCTGCTCGGGCGGCTGTGCGTGCGGTGGCGACGGGTCACTGACGCGGAGGAGTCACCAGAAGTCGGGGGCGAGACCCCACGACGCGAATTCTGCCGTCAGCAACTCACGCAGGGCGGTGCGGCTGGGAAAGCGGTCGGGGTCGGCGCCGGTGACAGCCAAGGTGACCGTGTGGCCGTCGGTGGAGAAGGAGAGATTCACACCTACTTCCACTCGGCGGAACATGGCGGTGTCGTTGGTGCAGACGACAGGTCGCATGAGGACGGCGGAGGCGTGATGACCTGCGAAATCGGCTACGCCACTGGCAGTTTCGCCGAGGTTTGTGCACAGGCATTCTGGGGCCTTGGCGGTGCGCGTGAAACGACGGAGGACGAAACGGGGCAGGATCATCTGCAACGGCTGTAGGTGTTGCAGAGCGGGCGTGGTCGCGGGGTCGCGATAGGCGGTAGCGGCGCGCTTCACAGCCGAGCGAACGGCGGCGAGGTCGATGCGTTCGCCGGTGCGGTAGGTGACCGAGATCGGCAGGCCGGTGGTGGCATTGGCCCGGGGGTCGTCGGGGATGCGCATCGAATGGGGGATGTCGACGCGGATGCCGGCGGTGTCACCGACGCGCCCGCTGCGCCCGAGGAGACCGGCGCCCAGGGCGATCAGGAGCCCGTTCGTGGTGCCGGAATGTCGTGTGGCGGCGGCGTTCCACTCCGCGAGATCGACCTGGACCACCAGATCCGCCGGTGACCACTGGGCCGGCAGGGGCAGCTCGGGCAGCGCGGGGCGAGGGTTGCGGTCCGGCTCGATGACGCCACGGGTGGCGATCGCCGCGCGAATCCCGTGTGCGACCGCACGTAGCTGGAGGCCCGCATCGATAAGATTCGCACCCAGCGTGTTGCGTGGCTGTGTCCCGACCAGCAGGCCCGAACCGGTTGTCACGTCCGGGCTCTCATCGAGGCGCGCCAGTGCGTCGCCCACGGCGAACAGCACCGCGCCGCCGTCGGATGCCACATGCGAGGTGACCAGCGACACCAGCGTCCCACCCGCCGTGGTCGGCGCCGCGGACAGTTGCCACACCCGACCGGTCTCGGGATCGAAGTCGACCCGGCTCTGCGCGAAGTACCAGTCGAGGATCTCCTCGTCGGTGACGGGCACCGAATCCCAGACCAGCGGAAGCGATTCCGTCGCGGGCAGCCAGTAGGGACGGGCGAACGGCACCCGAGCCGGTTGCACGCGCCGGGCCAGGAAACCCTGGGTCAATCGGGTGTGGAATCGAGCGAGCAGTGCGGGGTCGAGGGGCTCGTCGAAACGCCACGCGAGCTGATTGACCAGGGCGTTGCCGTAGAGGCTGTGCAGCTTGAGGAACAGGTCGTCGTCGGCGGTGAGCCGGTTGACGCCGACCCGGGAGATGACGGGCGGGGTCGACATGGTGAGTGTCATCAGAACTCCTCAGCGAGCACGCAGGGTGCGGACGGTCAGGGGTGCGAAGACGGCGGCGATCACGAGCGAGGCCACCACCGACCACAGGGCGTCGGTGCCGATGACGCCGTTCTCGGCGAGCCCGCGCACCGCGGACACCAGATAGGACACCGGGTTGTAGTCGGAGACATAGCGCAGCCAGGTCGGCATCGCCGACTCGGGCACCAGGGCATTGGACGCGAAGCTCAGGAAGGTGAGCACCAGCATCGACATGCCTTGGACCGCAGCGGGTCTCGATACGGTGACGCCGATGAACGCGAACAACCAGCTGATCGCGGTGGTGGCCAGGACGACGAGCACCGCACCGGCGGCGAACCCGACCGGATGATCGGGCCGATACCCCATCGCGAACCCCACGATCACCACCGTGGTCGCGGCGATGACATACCGGGTCGCCCCGGCCAGCAGGGCTCCGGCGACCGGTGCGGACCGGGCGATCGGCATGGCGACGAACCGATCGAAGACCCCGGACCGAATGTCTTCGGACAACTGCACGCCGGTCGCGACCGACGACGTCAGCACGATCTGCACCAGCACGCCGGGAATCAGAATCGGTAGGTAGGCCTGCATGCTGCCCGCGATGGCGGTGCCGAAGATGCTGCCGAACAGCAACGGCCCCACAATGGGCAGCAGCAGCGCGTCGTAGAGCAACTGCGGGCTGTGCCGGAAGGTGAGCACACCGCGCCACGCCATCATCAGCGACTGGAACAGCGAGGCGCGCAGGCTGACATGGGTGATCCGGGGACGGCGGTCGATCATCGGTGCTGCGGTGAGCTCGACGGTGCTCTCGGCGATGGTGGCAGTCATGGTGGCCTCGGTCTTTCGGATCAGGCGGCGACGCGGTCGGTGCCGGTCAGCGCGAGGAAGACCTCGTTGAGATCGGGACGGTCGACAGCGAACCCGCGCAGTGCGATGCCCGCGCCACGGCAGGCGGCGACGATATCGGCGGCGGTGCCCGCATCGGTGAGTGCGACGGTGAGCATGCCCGCCGACGACCCTTCCGGCACCTCGCCGGTGAGCGAGACGATGATGGCCTCCGCGTGGGCGGATTGGGCGGGGTCGGCGAGTTCCAGGCGCAGCACCTGATCGCCGATGGACGACTTCAACTCGGCCGCAGTGCCCTCGGCGACGATCGTGCCGCGGTCGATGACGGCGATCCGGTCGGCCAGCGCGTCGGCCTCTTCGAGGTACTGCGTGGTGAGCAGGACGGTCGCGCCGCGGGCGACCAGACCCCGGATCACGCCCCACATCTTGTCGCGGGTGTGCGGGTCGAGTCCGGTGGTCGGCTCGTCGAGGAAGATCAGCGGCGGATCGGTGATCAGCGTCGCCGCCAGATCGAGCCGCCGGCGCATACCACCGGAGAACTGGTTCACCGGCCGGTCGGTGACCTTCGACAGCTCGAACTCCTCGAGCAGCTCGGCACTGCGGCGTGCGGCATCACGGCGGGACAGCCCGAGCAAGCGCCCGAAGAGCCGCAAATTCTCACCGGCGGTGAGGGTTTCGTCGACGGAGGCGTACTGGCCGGTGAGCCCGATCATCGAGCGCACGGCGGTCGCGTCGCGTGTGATGTCGTAGCCGAAGATCTCGGCGGAGCCGCGATCGGGACGGACCAGGGTCGCGAGCATGCGCACGGTGGTGGTCTTACCCGCGCCGTTGGGGCCGAGCAGGGCGAACACGGTCCCCGCCGCGATGGTGAGGTCGACGCTGCCGACGGCGGTGAAATCACCGTAGGACTTGCCGAGACCGGTGGTGCGGATGGCGATGTCGGTACTCACAGTTGCCTCCCGGCGGAATGGAGCAGTTCAGGGGCGTCCGGCGAACCCAGCAGCGCCTCGACGGCATCGGCGGCTCGCTCGACACCGTCGGTGGTGAAACCGGCGGCCCAGGAGGCCGCGCGCTCGACCACGTCGGGACGCGAGACCTGGTCGAGTAGTGCGTCGAGGCGTTCGGCGGTGAGCTTCGTCGCGGGAATCGTGGCCGCGAGACCGAGCCGCCGCAACGCCTGGCCCCAGTAGGGCTGGTCGGCCTGGACCGAGCAGATCACCTGCGGCACACCCGCTCTCAGTGCGGCCGCCGTCGTCCCGGCGCCGCCGTGGTGCACGGCCACGGCGCAACGACGCAGTATCC
>NZ_JBHWZY010000307.1:0-7331 GCF_042727815.1 Nocardia sp. NPDC060220 | reverse complement strand
TGCCGGGCTCCCCTGCGGCGCCGACGATCTCGTTGATCGCCAGCGACAGATCGAACTGGGTGGTCGCCGCGTCCAGAGCGAACTCGTCGATCCGCAGTCCGGGCAACTCGATGATGGTGTCCTCGCGATGCTCGAACGCGAGCATCACCTGCACGATCGGCGAATATGCCGTGGAGCGAGTCGGATTGAGCTCGTCGACGAGCCGCTCGAACGGCAGGTCGGCGTGTGCGAAAGCCCGCAGATCAGCGTCGCGCACCTCGGCCAGTAGTTCACCGAACCCGGCACCGGCATCGACCGCCGTCCGCAACACGAGGGTGTTGACGAACATGCCGACCAGGTCGTCGAGCGCGGCATCGGCCCGCCCGGCGACCGGCGTGCCGACGAGCACATCCGCGCCTGCGCCCTGACGAGACAGCAGCACCGCGAACGCCGCGTGCACCACCATGAAGGTGGACACCCCGTGGCGGCGGGCCAGCGCCTCGATCCCCGCCACGACATCGGCGGGCACCTCGAACCCGACGGCCCCGCCCGCACCCGCGCGGACGGCGGGCCGGGGCCGATCCGTCGCCAGTTCGAGAACCGGTGCGATCCCGGCCAATTCGTCACGCCAGTGCGCCGACTGGCGCGCCAGCCGCGACTGCGGGTCGGCCGCGTCGCCGAGCACGGCACGCTGCCACAGGGTGAAGTCCGGATACTGCACCGGCAACGGCTCCCACACCGGAGCGATCCCCGCGGCGCGCGCGGCATAGGCGGCGATGAGGTCCCGCGCCAGCGGCGTCGTCGACACCCCATCGGCGGCGATGTGATGCACAGCGAGCACCAGCACGTGCTCTGTCTGGTGCGAACCCACGCAATGCACGGCCGCGAGACGCGGCGTGGCATCGCCGACCACAGGTCGGCGGTCCACCTCTTCGACCCGTGTTTCCCGGCGCAGCAGCGCGGCGCGCAGAGGCGGCTGAGTGGTCAGGTCGTAACCCTGGCCGATGATCGAGCGCACCGTAGCGGCCAGCTCATCCTCGGCGATCTCGCGCACGACGGCAGCGGGCAGCACCGCGTCGGCGGGAAGGACCACCTGGGTCGGGCCGTCGGCGTCTTCAGGGAAAATGGTGCGCAGTGATTCGTGCCGGTCGAGGACATCGGCCAGGGCCGCCCACAGGGCACCGGTGTCGAGGTCGCCGGTCAGGCGCAACGCGATCGGCAGGGTGTAGACGGCCGATTCGGGATCGATCCGGTTCAGTAACCACAAGCGAGTCTGGGCCAGCGACAGCGGGATTCGATCCGGGCGCGGTCGCACCACGGTCAGCGGCGGCGACTGCTCGTGGCCGACGCCCGCACGCTCGGCGAGTCCGGCGACGGTCGGAGCGTCGAACACATCGCGCACGTCGAGCGCACTGCCGAGGGCCGCGTTGGCCCGGGCGACCAGACGCATCGCGAGCAGCGAGTTGCCGCCGACGGCGAAGAAGTCGTCGTTGGCGCCGATGCGTGCCACGCCGAGCAATTCGCCGATCACACCGGCGAGCGCGGTCTGCGCACCCGGTCGCGGCGTCACGTATTCGGTGGTGACCGACAGATCGGCGGCGGGCAGCGCGGCCCGATCCAGTTTGCCTGCCGAGTTGAGCGGCACGGTATCGAGCACGACCAGGTGCGAGGGCACCATGTACGCGGGCACCCGGCCCGCGACGTGGGCACGCACCGCCACGCTGTCCACCTCGCCCGCGACATATCCGACCAGACACTGCCGACCGGCGTCGTCGGTGGCGGGCAGCACGGTCGCGTGGGTGACACCGGGTGCGTCGCCGAGCGCGGCCTCGATCTCGCCCAGCTCGATCCGCAATCCCCGGATCTTCACCTGGAAATCGTTGCGGCCCAAGTAGACCAGCGCATCGTCGCGATCGCGGCGAACGAGGTCACCTGTGCGGTACATCCGGGTTCCGTCGGCCCCGAACGGGTCGGCGACGAAGCGGTCGGCGGTCAGGTCGGGCCTGCCCAGGTAGCCTCGGGCCAGCTGGTCACCCGCGAGATACAGCTCGCCCGCGACACCGCCGGGCACCGGGTGCAGGCGCTCGTCGAGCACGTAGGCGCGCACGTTCCAGGTCGGCCTGCCGATGGGCAGCTCGGTCTGCTCGACCGGCGCGGTGATCCGCTGGAACGTGCTGGTGATCGCCACTTCGGTGGGGCCGTAGGTGTTGTGCAGTTCGCCGGGGATCGTGGCGAGGACGGTGGCCGCCAGTGGCGCGGGCAGTTCCTCGCCGCCCACGTGCAGCATGCGCAGCCCGCTCAGCGCGTCGCCGAGCCCTTCGGCGAGCATCGCGGCCAGCACCGACGGCACGATCTCCATGATGGTGACGCCCTGCTCGCGCACCACTCGCGCCTGATATTCCAGGTCGAGGTGACCGCCCGGGCGCAACAGCACCAGCGGGGCGCCGAGCAGCGCGGGGGCCAGCAGTTCCCAGAGCGAGACGTCGAAGGTGAGGGGCGCGCGCTGCAGGAAGCGATCGGCCGACGTCATGCCGTATTCGCCACGCAGCCAGCAGATCTCGTTGACCACGGCGCGATGCGAGATCAGCACGCCCTTCGGCGTACCGGTGGAGCCGGACGTGAACAGCACATACGCCGGGTGCTCGGGGTCCAGCGGCGCCAGCCGTTCGAGGTCGGTGACCGGGCCGGCTGCCACCGTATCCTGCGCTACGTCCTCGAGCTGGCCGACGGTGAGCACCGCAACCCCGGAGCGCGACGCGGCGGCGAAATGCACCGAGGCCGTGGCGGATCGGATACCGCTGTCCACATGGTCGAGGTCACCGGCCGCCGCGACGACGACGAGTCGCGGGGTGGCGGTCGCCAGCACATGCCCGATGCGTTCGGCGGGCTGGCCCGCGTCGATCGGCACGTACACGCCCCCCGCGGCGAGTACACCGTGCAGCACCACCAGCAGTTCGATGCTGCGCGGAACAGCCACGGCCACCGGTGTTTCCGGCCCGACACCGCAGTCGATCAACCTGCGCGCCAACCGGTTCGCCCTGGCAGCGAGCGCACCGTAGGTGATCTCGACGCCTTCGAAGATCGCCGCCACGGCGTGGGGAGCTCGCGCTGCCGCGGCATCGAGCAGGTGGGCGGCGAGTGGGGCGCGCAGGCCCAGTTCCGCGAGCGCGCTGTCGAGCGGCACCACCTCACCGTGGTGCCGCGCCGGCAGTGTGGCCGCGGCGGTGTCGGCCAGCAAGGCGAGGTCGCCGACCGCGGTGCCGGGATCGGTGACCGCGTCCCGCAGCACCCGATCGAGCATCGCGACCATGGTCGCGATGGTGTCGGCGTCGAAAAGATCGGTGGCGTAGCGCAGTTCGAGGTCGAGCCCGTCAGGTGCGCCGTCGGGCGCGAAACGGTCGACGAAGGTGAAGTCCAGATCGACTTCGATCGGCGCATCCGGCAGGGTCAGCCCCGACAGGGTCAGGCCCGGCAATTCGAAGGCGGTCCTGCGCTGGTTCTGCAAGGCCAGGGAGATCTGGTACAGCGGTGAATACCCCTGTGAGCGCGCCGGATTCAGTGCATCGACCAGGCTTTCGAACGGCACGTCGGCATTGTCGAACGCATCGAGATCCTCGGCACGGACCGCGTCGAGGAGATCGCTGAAACGCGCGCCCGCGCGCACCTGCGCACGGAGCACGAGCGTGTTGACGAACATGCCGACGATGTCGTCGAGTTCGCGATGGCCACGCCCGGCCACGGGCGTGCCGACGACGATGTCGGTACCGGCCGAGAGCCGCGCGAGCAGCACCGAGAGGCCCGCGTGCAGCACCATGAACGCAGTGGCGCGGTGCGCGCGAGCCAGCTCCTCGATCCCGCGATGCAGGTCGGCGCCGAGGGTGGTGGTGAAGGTCGCGCCCCGGTTGGAGGCGATCAGCGGCCTGCGCCGGTCGGCGGGCAGCGTCAGGACATCGGGCAAACCCGCGAGTCGGCGCGTCCAGTAGTCGAGCTGGCGGGCCAGCGGCGCGTCCGGGTCGTCGGCACTGCCGAGCCCCTCGGTCTGCCACAGCGCGTAGTCGGCATAGTGCACAGCGAGTGCGGGCAGCTGTGGCTGCGCACCTACAGCGCGGGCGGCGTAGGCGGCCACCAGATCCCGCGTCAGCGGCCCCATCGACCAGCCGTCGGCCGCGATGTGATGCACAACGAGCACCAGCACGTGTTCGGTCGCCGCTACCCGCAGCAGTGCGGCGCGCACCGGCACCTCGCGGGTGATGTCGAAACCGCCGGCGAGGACCGATACCACCGTCGCGGCCACGTGATCGGCGGCAACGTCGACGACGGCGAGCTCGGGCACGAACGCCGGACCGACGAGTTGGGTCGCCTGCCCGTCGAATTCGGGATAGGTGGTGCGCAATGTCTCGTGCCGGGCGATCAGATCACCCAGGGCGCCGCGCAGCGCGGTCGTATCCAGCTCGCCGCTGAGCCGGATCGCGACCGGGATGTGGTACGCGGCGGAGTCCGGATCGAAGCGGTGCAGGAACCACATCCGCTGCTGGGCGGGCGAGAGCGGGATCCGCTGCGGCCGTTGGCCCGCCACCGGTCCACGCCTGCTGCCGGTGCCGCGCAGCGCGTCCAGCCGCACGGCGAGTCCGTCCACGGTGCTCGCCTCGAACAGTTCCCGCACGGGGATTCGAGCATCGAGCGCGGCACCGAGTCGCGCCGCCACCTGAGTTGCCAGCAGCGAGTTGCCGCCGAGCGCGAAGAAGTCGTCACCGGCACCGACCCGGTCGAGGTCGAGCACCCCGGCGAAAGTCGCGGCGACGATCCGCTCAGTGACGGTGGCGGGCTCGCGGTAATCGAGCCGGCGCGATTCCGGCGCGGGCAGTGCCCGGCGATCGAGCTTGCCGGACGCGTTCACGGGCAACTCGTCGAGGAAGACGTAGGCGCCCGGGACCATGTAGGAGGGCAGGGTCGCCGCGATCGCTGCGTCGAAGTCGGCGGTGGTGGGCGCCGCCGACGAGTCGGGTCGCGGAACAGCCGGCGCGGCGTCGACAGCACGGACCGCGTCGCCTCCCCCGGAATCGGCGCCGCCGGCGATAGGGCCGAAGTCGCCGACGACGACCTCGGGCGTCTCGGCAGCACGGACGACGTAGGCGACGAGCTGATCGGTCCGGCCTTCATCCGAGCGAACCAGGACGGCGACGCGGCTGACGCCGGGAACCGAAGCGATCGCGGCTTCGATTTCGGCCGGTTCGATGCGCAGACCGCGCAGTTTCACCTGCAAGTCGGTGCGGCCGAGGTAGTGCAGCGCCGGACCGTCGGCGCCGGTGCGCCAGGTGACCAGATCGCCGGTGCGGTACAGGCGCTCGCCCGCGCCGAAGGGGTCGGCGACGAAACGTTCGGCGGTGAGCTCGGTACGGCCGTAATAGCCGTCGGCGAGCTGCGCGCCCGCCACGTACAGCTCGCCCGGAACACCCGCGGGGACGGGACGCAGGCGCGAATCCAGCACGTACACGCGGGTATCGGCGACCGGTGCGCCGATCGGCACCGTGGCGCCGAGTTCGTCACCGGCCTCGTGCGTGGTGACCTGGATGGCGGTTTCGGTCGGGCCGTACAGGTTGACCACCGTCGCGCCGGTCATCGCGCGCACCCGCCGCGCCAGGTCGGTTGTCAGCGCTTCACCGCCCGCGAAGACCAGTCGCAGCGAATCGGACTGCGCGGCAGCCGGTTCCGCCACGACCGCGGCGAGCACCGACGGTACGTACTGGACGACACTCACCCGATGCCGCACGGTGGCTGCCGCCAGGTAGGCCGGATCGCGATGCCCGTCAGCGGTGGCGAGCACCAAGCGCGCCCCGGCGTGCAACGGCCACAGCAGTTCCCACACCGATGCGTCGAAGGTGAACGGTGTCTTCTGCAGCACCACGTCGTCGGCACCGAGCGGGTACTCCCGCTGCAACCACAGCAACTGGTTCACCGCGGCCTTGTGCGGCACGGCCACACCCTTCGGCCTGCCGGTGGAACCCGACGTGAACAGCACATACGCGAGGTGCCCGGGATGCAGCGGCGCCACCCGCTCCGCATCGGTGATCGGCTCGCCGGACAGCTCCGACAGGTCGAGCACGTCGACCTCCACCACCGACTCGCCTACAGCCACACCGATTCCGGCAAGCGTCAGCACACAGACCGGTGCCGTCTGCGCCAGCACATACGCGGTCCGCTCGGCCGGATGATCCGGGTCCACCGGCACATAGGCCGCCCCGGCCACGAGCACGGCGTGCACCGCGACCAACTGCTCCACACCACGGCGCATCGCGACCGCGACCAGCGAGCCAGGGCCCGCTCCCAGCCCGATCAGATGACGAGCCAATCGTGCGACTCGCTCGCCGAACTCCCCGTACGAAAGCTCCACTGCGGTCGTGGAATCAGCAGCACGCAGCGGCACCTCGGGCACCACACCCCCGGCGCGGTGTGCGGCGATGGCATCGGCTGCCGCGTGTTCGAGCCGGGAAATCGCGCTCGAGGACGCCCCGATTCCGAGGGGCGCGCCATCGGCAACTACCTGAGCGCCGTCCTCGGCCGGCGTGCCCGCCTCGACCGTGCGCGCCGACAGACGACCCGGCTTCGTCGTCGACTCCAGGCGCTCCTGCACCGATTCGTCTCTCGCGGTGGGCGATACATCGAGCGCCCGTGCCATTGTCGTGGCGGCCAGCGGCGCGGCATCGGCCGCGATGGGGTCGGTGTCGACGACGACGGCGATCGCGTGGGGCGTTGCGGCCGCTCGGTCGGCGAGCAGCGAGGCGAGAGTCGCGGCGTGGCCGGTCTCGGTGGCGGTGTCGTTCCACGTGGTCAGGATGTGGGTCCGCTCGGCGTCGTCGAGGAAGTCGAGGTCGCCGACGGGGCGTGCCGGGTCGGCGAGGACAGCCGCGAGGATCCGGTCCAAGCGGGTAGCGAAAGTGGCGACGGTGGTGGCGTCGAACAGGTCGGTGGCGTAGAGGAAGGCACCGGAAATGCCGGTGGGAGTGCCGTTGTCGTCGCGGTGCTCGGTGAGGGTGAGTTCCAGGTCGAACTTGGCGATACCGGTGGGCAGGTCGAAACCTGCGACGGTGAGGCCGGGGAGCGCGAGTTCGCTCGGGGTGTCCTCGTTGAGGGACAGCATCACCTGGAACAGGGGGTTGCGGGCAGTGGAGCGGACCGGATCGAGGACCTCGACCAGGCGCTCGAACGGCACGTCGGCGTGGCCGAAGGCGGCGAGATCCTGCTCGCGGACCTGGGCGATCAGTTCGGTGAACGGAGTCGCGGGTACCACCTCCACCCGCAGGACGAGGGTGTTGACGAACATGCCGACGAGATCATCGAGCGCGCGCTCACCC